>JBKHBH010000043.1:0-15359 GCA_046542505.1 Thermovirgaceae bacterium
GAAAGTCGTACATGGCCCGGGGAACACACTCGGGCTTGGGCCACGTGGTGGCCCCGTTGTTGAGGTATATGGCCATATCCAGGTCTCCTTTTTTGAAAAATTTGATTCGTGCCTATTGTAGCACTCTCTTTCGACACGTTCCGGCGATCGGTCATCATGGCCGGAATTGTATAGATGGAGAAAAATTCTTCCGGGAGGAGGGATGGCCCGCCCTCGGCGGCAAGGAGGTCAGCGAAGTCTCGAAGGAACTGTTGGCAAAGGAACCGTTGGCACCGGAGTCTTCCTTGAAAAAAAGGGGCGACGAAAAAGTTGATCAAGCCTGACTATTTTGACCCTGCCATGCTCTGCGCCAGGCAAGAGGTCCGCCTTTCGGGCTCTTTGTGCATAAGGGTGGAAAACCCTTAAAAACCATGCAGGAAGGCCTGGCGGATCAGCTTTCGTCTTTGGCGGCGTCGGGGAAAATATCCCCAAGAGTGAGTCCTGTTTCCTGCTGCTGTTCGTCTGCGGAGCGGATTGCGGACAGAAGGGAGGCACGGATCTGTTGGGGGCTATAGTGGGGCGGGAAAGAAAGGGCGGCCGCATCACCATGGCCCCCGCCGCGGATCCTGTCTCCGTCTTTGAGAAGTCCGACAATCCTGCCAGCAAGCCCTTCCCTGCTTCTGAGGGACACGCTCCAGTCCCCGGCGAATTTCCTGTTGCAAACCGCTGCCATTCGCGGCGGATCGTCCATCCTGTCAAGGATGAGTCCGCTGAAATCCGAGACATCGCCGAATTCAAGCAACCCCGGGTCCACGAAAAGAAGATCCTTCCCTTCCCGCCGGACCGATTCCAGGGCCAGGTGGAACCGTTTTTCCTGACGTTTTACGAATTCTTCAGCTTCGGTTTCTTCCGCCCGCTGCAGCTTCGATGACGGGTCGGCGACGAGACGACAGAAGACGCTCCAGTGTCCCGATAGCGTGACCAAGGCATGCCAGAGTCGACCCTCCCTCCGTTTCCCTATCCAGAGGTCCCTGTCGTTGGCGATTTCCACAAGATCGGCCATACGGGAAACACGCTCTTTCGGTGCCCTTTCAAGGCCGCCTTCCTGGAGAACCCACCGGTAATAGACCATAGCGGCGCAGCAGGAGGTATCCACCACCGACCAGGGCCTCCGCCCGTACCTTTCCAGTGTTGACTTGTGGTGATCGAACACCCGCGGTGCATTTTCGTGGGAGAACCGTTCATCCATGGCGTCGACGGTCTGTCGCCGCTGGCAGAAAAGATCCGTTACGAGGAAATCTTCTTCTTTTTCGAGACATTCCATAATCCGGTTATCCACATCTCCATACCCGGTGAGGCTTACAATCATCGGCCTTCTCTTTGGAAAGTTCGCATGCCATGCCAGCGCGGCAGCGGTGATGCCGTCAAGGTCTGTATGGCTGATAATATGGAGAGGGCGTGAAGACATCGGGTAACACTCCCTTGCATAGTCGTAGCTCAAAGTCAGTTTTTTCTCATTATACCTTCTCGAGATTCCCCTGGTTTTCCACAGCGTGGACAAGTATGTGCATAACCCACATTGCATGCTCCATCAATTTCGTCAAAATTGGTCATTCTCCCTGACTCTTTGGCATATCCGAAATTCCGGAGTTTCTGGCTCCTCTTTTTTTCCACAAGCCCAATCAGAGAATTGTGTATATGTGGATAAAAACTGTGGATATTTCTGTGGTACTATTGTTCTCGCTCACCGGATTTCCTACGTTCTGGACGAGGGGGAAGAGCAAAAATGAAAGACACGACCGCCCAGGCATGGGATTCTTTGCTGGCCGACGCCCAGGAAAAACTTCCCAAAGGGGCGACGGATATCTGGCTGAAAACCTGCTTGCCCCTTTCCCTCGAGGAAGGGACTTTTGTTCTTGACGTCCCGAACGTTTTCGTCAAGGAACAGATTCAGAACCGTTTTCTCGAAAAACTCGAAGAAATGGCCCGGGAAAAAAACATCGCCAGTAAAGTGGTCCTCCAGGTAGGTTCAGGCGCCCGCAAGGAAGAAATCCAGCGCGCAGAAAAACTCGGGAAGATGGCCCCAAGACCTGTCAACGGCCTGAATTCCGATTACCAGTTCGATTCCTTCGTCATCGGCAAATCGAACAGGCTTGCTCATGCTGCGAGTCTGGCCGTCGCCGAATCCCCCGGCGTGGCCTACAACCCCCTTTTCTTCTGGGGCGGTGTCGGCCTGGGGAAAACCCATCTCATGCACGCCATCGGCAATTACGTCCTCCGCAACATAGAGGGAGCAAAAGTTGCCTATGTGAGCTCCGAAAAATTCATCAACGAATTTATCCTGTCCATCCAGAACAACAAGACCCATGAATTCAAGCAGAAGTTCCGGAACGTAGATGTCCTTCTCATCGACGACATTCATTTTCTGGCCAACAAGGAAAGCACCCAGGAGGAGTTTTTTCACACCTTCAACAGCCTTCACGATGCAAAAAAGCAGATCGTCATCAGTTCCGACAAGCCTCCGAAAGACATCCACCATGTCGAGGAACGTCTCGTCAGCCGTTTCGAATGGGGCCTGGTGACAGACATCCAGCCACCGGACCTGGAAACCCGCATCGCCATTCTCAAAAAGAAGGCGGCAATAAAAAACTACGAGGTCCCCGAGGATGTCGTCGACTTTCTCGCCCAGAATATTCCGAGCAACATCAGGGAACTCGAGGGATCTCTTAACAGCGTCATGTTTTTCTCGGACCTCAACAACGAGCCCGTTACCGTGGAGAACGCCTCAAAATGGCTCAAGGATGTCCTTCGCCGAACTTCCAAGGGTCCTGTCAGCATCGAAATGATCCAGCAGGTCACCTCGGAAACCTTTGGGATCCCCATCAGTGCGCTCACAAGCAACAAAAGAACATCCGAGATCGCCCTGGCACGACAGGTTGCCATGTATATCAGCAGGGAGCATACCGACTCAAGCCTGCAGCACATCGGGTATGCCTTTAACCGGAAGGACCATACCACCGTTTTACACGCCTGCAAAAAAATCAATGAAGCCTGCAAGAAAGACCTTCGTGTCCGTCATATTGTGGAATCTATAAGGGAAAAGTTGTGAAAACATACCTGTTTTCTGTGGATGAGGGTGCATAAGACAGAGGTCTTTTTCAGGAGGATTTTTTACCGGGGGAAAATGTGTATAACCATCCTTTGAAAAAACAGCCGTTTTCCACAGAGCTTTTCCCCGGGTTTTTCCTCTTTTTTCTCCTTTTCCACATTTTTCACACCCTTACTACTAGACCTACTTCTTTTTTCAATATATAAGAGAATATAAAAGAAGGGAGTGATATCCATATGAAACTCCTCATCAACAAGCCGGTCTTTCTCCGCAGCTGGCAACTCGCGGAGCGAAGCGTCGGCTCCAGAAGCGCCTTGACTGTTCTCACAGGAGTTCGCTGTACTGCTGACGACGAGAAGGTCACTCTCCAGGCGACGGATTTGAAAACTTCAATTACATGCAGGGCCGACGGGGTGGATATCGAAAGTGCAGGTGAATCCGTGTTCCCCGTACGCGTCGTCGGGGAACTCTTCAAAAAGGCGCCGTCAGAAGCCTTTTCCGTTGAAGTCAAGGACGGAAAGGCACAGATCGTGTGCAGTGAGAAGAACAAGTACACCTTTACGACCTATCCCGTGGAGGAATTCCCGAAACTTCCCGCCTCCGACGGAGCGTCTCCCTTCTTTGAAACGACGGCAGGGGAAATGAGAAGGCTCCTCGAGGAAGGCACCTTCGCCGGATCCCCGGGAGAGGAATTTCCGCAGTACTTGAGTGCCGGGTTGTTCCAGGTCAAGGAGGGCTCCATCCGGGTTGTTTCCACAGATGGGAGAAGGCTGTCCCTTTCCCAATCGCCAGTGGAAAGACCGGGGGAAAACGAGCAGGTGTTGCTTCCCCTGACGGGTCTCAAGGAACTGATGCGGGTTCTCGTAGCCCAGGATGAAGACATCCAGGTCACGGTAAAGATTGACGACGCCCAGGCGTATTTCATCGCAGGAGAGCTGGAATTTGCCGTAAGAAGGGTGGAATCAAGATTTCCCCCATATGAAAAGATTTTGGCTCCGGAAAAGACGACGTGGATGATAGTTGACAGAAACCACTTCATTGAAGCCCTTGAGCGAGCGGAAATCATAGTCAGGGATTACAGCAGGATGGTTATTTTCAACCTCTCTCCCGGAGGGGCGCTGCAGGTTGAATCACGAGCGCCCGAGATAGGCGAGGCAATAGAGGACGTGGCGGCGGAGGTGGACGGTGAGTCCCTCAGGGTAGCCTTTAATGTGAAGTATCTTCTTGAAGGCCTCAAGGCCCTTCACGGAAATGTAGCCCACCTGACCTTCAATGGGCCCAACGGGCAAATGCTTTTGTCCAAGCCCAACGAAGACAGTTTCATGTACGTGCTTATGCCAATCACGCTGCCGGAGGAAGAGGAGTCAACTCCTGACTAAATGATTTGTAGATACGTGCAATGGAGGAATTTCCGCAACCTGAAGCCCCAGCGCCTGGAATGGGCGAAGGGGCTTCATTTGCTTGTAGGGGAAAACGCCGCCGGGAAAACCAACTCCCTTGAGGCTCTGCACATTCTGACGGGATGGGGCCCCTTCGGGAATTCCAGGGTGAACGACCTTGCAACCTGGGCCGGGCCCGAAGAATGTTTTTTGGGAGCATGTTTCGAGGGTGAGGAGACCGTCGAGGTTGGAGTGGGAATATCGGGAAGGACCCGGATGAAAATGGACGGCAGGACATGCAGGGCGACGGATATGCGCATGAGGGTGCCGTCTCTGTCGTTTCTGCCGGAGGACATGTCCCTTATAGAAGGGTCCCCTTCGGTAAGACGGCGTTTCCTGGACAGGATTTGCGCCCTTTTGTTTCCATTGTACGCGCCGCGGCTTCATGAATACCGTAGAGCCGTCAGGCAAAGGACGGCGGCCATAAGATCCGGACGCGGAGTCTCCGTCGCTTCACGTGCCATGGCCCCGCTGGCTTCCTGGATATGGAACTCCAGGGCGGCAGCGGTGGATCTCGTAAAATTGGGGATGGAAGCCTGCAGCGTCTTGGTCCCCGGTAAGGTGGGGATTCATCTTGTGCGGGGAGGATCTTCTGGAATCGAAGACGGGATGGAGGACTTCTGGAAGGGACTTCACCGTCTCAGGGAGAAGGAGGACAAAATAGGCGTCTGCCTTGTAGGTCCGCACCGGGATGACCTGATTATATCGAGTGGGGAACGCCAGGCCGCAGAAACCTTCAGCAGGGGGCACAGAAGGCGTGCCGCCGTAGCTCTTTTGATAGCAGCGGGATGGGCGGTGGAAAGGAAGACCAGACGCAAGCCGCTGCTTCTTTTAGACGAAGTCATGGCGGAACTTGACACGGGAGGGCGTGAAAAAATGATAGAGGCCCTTGTGGAGAGGGAGTGGCAGACTTTTGTGACTACCGCCGAGGACTGCACGCCTGTGTGGCCCGGATCCGTCTGGAGAGTAAAAAACGGGCACCTCATGCCGGATGGGGAATGAAAGGCAAGATGAGAAACATGAAAAATGGAAGAGAATATGACGTTATCGTTGTAGGGGCGGGACACGCCGGGTGCGAGGCGGCATTGGCATCGGCACGCATGGGGGAACGGACACTCCTTTTAAACCTGTATTTGGACAACATGGCCCTTATGGCCTGCAATCCCTCAATAGGGGGTCCGGCCAAGGGACATCTGACCCGGGAGATAGACGCCCTCGGCGGGGAACAGGGACGGGCCACGGATGCCACGACGATTCATATCCGGTGGCTCAACACGTCGAAGGGCCCGGCGGTGCGGACCCTCAGGGCACAGTGCGACCTGGGCGCCTACCACAGGTGGTATAAAAGGGCCTGTGAAGAGGAGCCGAATCTTTGCCTGCGTCAGGAACAGGTAACGGACCTCTGGGTGGAGGACACAAAGGTGCGCGGGGTGAAGACACAACTGGGAACCGTTTATGAGGCACCTGCGGTGATATTGACCACGGGCACCTACCTCGGGGGAAGGGTTTTCATAGGAACCACGTCCTTTCCTTCAGGCCCTCTCGGACAGATGGCGGCCACGGAACTGACGTCGTCCCTAGAAAGGGCGGGACTTAAGTTGGGCCGTCTCAAGACTGGAACGACGCCGAGGATTCATTCCGGTACAGTGGACTGGAAAAGCCTTGACCGACAGGAGAGTGCCCCGGAGCCATTGAGGTTCAGTCATTGGGGCGAAAAGAAACAATACGAGGGGTTCGCCTGCTACCTGACGAGGAGCACCGGCGAGACCCACGACATCATAAGGGCCAACCTTGACCGCTCGCCTCTTTTCTCCGGGGTCATAAAGGGAGTGGGCCCCAGATACTGTCCTTCCATTGAAGATAGAGTAGTGCGCTTTCCCGACAAGCCGAGCCATCTTGTCTTTCTCGAACCCGTAGCGGCTGAGAGCGCCGAAATCTACATGCAGAACTTCACCACGAGCCTGCCTTTCGACGCCCAGGTCAGGATGGTTCGTTCTCTCCCCGGGTGTGAACAGGCGTGGATCATGAGACCCGGGTACGCCATAGAGTACGATTACCTTCCGCCGACACAGCTTTATCCGTGGCTCGAGTCGAAATACATTTCGGGACTGTTTTGCGCCGGGCAAATCAACGGGACCTCGGGCTACGAAGAAGCCGGCGCTCAGGGAATTCTGGCGGGGATAAACGCCGTGCTCAGGCGTCGGGGGGAGGATCCCCTGGTCCTGGAAAGGTCCCAGGCTTATGCCGGTGTTTTGGTGGACGACCTGGTCACACGCGGGACGGAGGAACCCTACCGGATGCTTACCAGCCGCTGTGAATTCAGACTTCTGCTGCGTCATGACAATGCCGACAGGCGCCTCGCTCCCATCGGGCGCAAGCTGGGCCTTGTGGACGATGAACGATGGGCCGAACTGACCCGGAGCTGGAAGGACATGGAAGAGGAAATAAAACGGCTTGAAAACCTGAAAATTCCCGCCGGCGACAGGACAAACGCCGTTCTTGAGGCTGCCGGGTCCTCCCCCCTGGACGAGACGGCGAGGGCCTCGGAGCTTCTAAAACGACCGGAGGTGACCTGGGGCATGATCGCCGAGCTGGCTCCGCCGCCGAAAGGGCTTGACGAAGAGATCACCAGCGCCGTCTCGGTGGAGATAAAATATGAAGGGTACATCGACAGGCAGAGACGGCAGGTGGAAAGGATGAAAAAGATGGAACGGGTTCTTCTCCCGGAAGATTTCGACTATGATGACGTCCCTGGTCTGTTGTCGGAGAGCCGGCAAAAACTGAAAAAACTCCGCCCGCGAACGCTCGCACAGGCGGGGCGGATCTCGGGCGTGACGCCTGCGGATCTTCACATCCTCTGGGTGGCCCTGGAGCACGGCAGACGGCGGGAGAAGGCAGGAAAGCATGCGGTGCTGGAAGAATGAAATCGACCAGGCCCTCAAGCCGGCCAAATCGGTCATTGAGGAAGCCCTGACGCCGGAGATACGGAGGGGCCTTGCCGTGGCAGGAATGGCATTTGCCTGGGCCGGGATCGTGGGGGACAAGCTCGCCCGACGGACGGCGCCGGAAAAGATCGAAAAAACGGTCCTGACCGTTGTCGCTTCAAACGGGGCCTTTGCCCAGGAGATCTCCATGCGTGGCGGCTCCATCGCCAGGGAAATAATGGAGCGGTGGGGAATAGAAGTCACGTCCGTCAAGGTTCGGGTCGGTCGGCTCCCCGGGAAGAAGGGACAGAAAAGGACGGGCAGAAGGCAAAAGGAGAAAATCAAGGTGCCGGAAAAGGCCTTGCAGGCCTCGCGCAGCGAGATCGACAGGACCGTAGGCCGGGAGGACGCCGAAGAGGCTTTGGCACGACTCATGGCGCTTTACCGGACGCGGTTCGGAAGCCGTGACGGCGAGTCCCGGTAGCAGGACGGCTTGACGGGACTTTCGGCAGAAAGGGCGGATAGCCATGGAAAGGAAGGAAATAAAGGACAGGAAGGACAGGGGAATAACGGGCGGTCTGATGTTTTTGGGGTTTTTTCTTGCCTTTGGGATGATCGTATCGGCTTTTCTGGTCGCCGGGACAGTGGAGAAAGTAAAACTCTCCAACCAGACAATCACGGTGAAAGGCTTTGCCCAGAAGTTGGTTACCTCCGACGTGGCGACCTGGTCGGGGCAGATAACCGTCAGGGCAGCGGAGCTTGTTGAGGCGTCGGGGAAACTCGAAGCCGACAGGGACAAGGTGCTCGAATATTTCCGTGTTCATGGTGTCCCGGAAGAGCAGCTTGCCCTTTCGGGCGTGGATACCTTTCCCCGGTACAAGCGGACCCAGGAAGGGCGGGAGACCAACGAGATAGACCATTATCAGCTCCAGCAGACGGTGACGCTCTCTTCCGACGATGTACGGCTTGTGGAGCAGCTTGCCCGGTCATCGTCGGGGCTTCTGGGAGAGGGTGTGGAGTTTTTCGCCTACGCGCCGCAGTACTTTTACAGCGGCCTCGAAGCCGCGAAGATCGAGCTGTTGGGCGAGGCTACGAAAAACGCAAGGGAGAGGGCGAAGCAGCTGGCTGAAGGTAGCGGCGGTCAGGTCGGGAAACTGCGTTCGGCGAGTCAGGGTGTTTTCCAGATCACCCAGCCCTATTCCACCGATGTGGAAGACTACGGCATGTATGACACCACCACCATTGAAAAGGCCATCAAGGCCGTTGTGACCATCCAGTACACCATCCGGTAACGTCCGGCAGGGACACCAGCTCTTGAGGGGGAGGGGTTTTCTATTGGGCGAAGGGAAAAATCATGAAATCGAAGATCCGACCCCGGGGATTTTCGGGGTGCTGGCCTTTGCGGTGATCTTTCTGGCAGCCCTGTGGTTCGGGGCAGCTTCTGCGGAAGCATGGACCTACGAGGAGCTCGTCGAAACCTACGGACAAAAGGCGGAACTTCAGCCCGAGGCGGAAGCTCTTGGCAGAAAGCTCTTGTCCGAGGCCGGAGACCTCGAGGGTGTCGCGCTCTGGAGGGCCGTCGTCGACCCGGCTACGCCCGCCAGGAGGCGGGCCGCCGCGGGACTCAAACTGGTGCGGGAGGTTTTCCCCGGAGGTGATCCCGCCAGGTGGAACGATGTTTCGGGCTTCTGGCACCCCGCCATGGTGCCCAAGCCTCTCGCGGCCTTTGACGCCGTCTATTACACGGCTATCGGCCTTCTCGGCCTTGAGGAGCCAGGGGCACCGTGGCTTGCGCGGCAGCTTCTTGTGGAACTGAAAAAGTCATCGAGGGCCGCCCACGTGGCTTTGCGCGAGGCGCCCGCCGAATATGAAATCCTTCTCTTGCGCCTGGATGAAGCCACGGGGCTCGTTCCGACGGGCGGCTGGCCCCGGGGGAAGACCACGGGAAAGCTGCCTTTCGCGAGGCCCATCAGGTCTTACGTTGGTGCCGAATACGCGTTGATGCAGGGAATGACCTTTCTCAATGGTTCCGGCGTTCCCGTTTCGGGCATGGGGCCTTTTGCCTGGGACAGGAAACGGGGCGCCATATACAGGGTCATCGTTGAAGAAGACTTTTTCCGGCTCTGGAGGCGTTAGGAGGAAATGTTGACAGAACCAAAAAGTTCGCTCATCATTGATGAACAGCAAGATGACATAGCAGAATCCTGGGAGCGGGGACAATGAATCCTGAAGCGGCGGAGCAGGAACTTTTCGTCCTGCGGCTTCTCGAGGAAACTGAAGGCCCCGTCGGTGCGGGAACGGTGCGCGAGTTCCTTGCCTCCGAGGGGTTTTCCGCCAGCGAGGCTACCGTGGGAAGACTCCTCAGGGATCTGGATCGGCGGGGTCTGACAAGCCGTGTAGGGTTCCAGGGAAGGGTTTTGACGGACCTGGGTTCCAGGCGCCTGACGGAACTTTCAGAGGCCAGACAGCAGGAAGCCTCGGCGGGAACACTTTTGGAACGAATACACGCCTCCAGCGATGATGCCGCCTTGGATTTGCTGATCGCCAGGGAAACCGTGGAGGGCCGGATCGCGCGGCTTGCAGCCGAAAGGTGCGAGAACACATCCCGGGAAGAAGTCATTTCAGCCCTGGAGGGGTGGAAAAACCCGCGAGGTAACGATTCCGGGGCAATGGAAGCGTACAGGGCCTTTTTCGAAACACTCGCGAAGCTTGCCGGAAACGGCATACTTGCGGCCATGGACGGGATCCTCCTTGCAAAGGATGGAGGATCCGCCCTGTCCTCCGGAGCAAGTGAAGCCGTGACGGAAGATCTCGAAGCCCTTGCGCACGCCGTCTGCGGAAAAGATCCCGACGCCGCCGAAAACGCCGTCCAAACTCATATACAAAGGCTCTTGAAAGGCCGTAAAAAACAAAAAGTCTGAAAGGCCCACCGGCGTTTTCGGCGGCGGGTTCTTAAAAAGACAGTCGCTCAAGGAGGGAACGCCGGATGGAAAAAGGATGTAAAACCCGAAGTCTGATTCTGATCGTCGCTGCGTCAACTGCGTTTTTTGGCTCATGCGGGGTTGCTTTCGCGGCCAGGGAGACAGGGTCGGCTTTCGGGGCTCTCTCGCTTTTACCCCCCGTTATCGCCATAGCACTCTGTATCATCACCAGGGAAGTGATCCCGTCGCTGTTTCTGGGGATCTGGTTTGCGGGAACCATGCTCGCCGGCTGGAACCCGGTGACAGGTTTCGGCAAGGCCGTGGAAGCGCTCTGGAACAACCTCGGCGACCCCTGGTCTGCCAGGATCGTCTTGACGAGCCTTACCATGGGCGGCCTGGTGGGGATCATGAAGGTGGGCGGCGGGATCGATGCCATCGTACGCTGGATCACCAGGAAAATCAGCAGCGCTAAAAGCGCCATGGTCTTCACGGAAGTGGCCGGTTTCTTCATCTTTTTCGAGGATTACGTGAACACTCTCGTGGTGGGTACCACCATGAGCCCGATCACCGACAAGTACAGAATCTCGAAGGAAAAACTGTCATACATCGTGGATTCCACGGCGGCGCCCATCGCCTGCATCGCGGGGATTTCGTCCTGGATCGCCTACATGGTGGGACAGATCGGGACCCAGTTCAGCGACCTGGGGATTACTCTCTCCCCCTACGTGACCTATCTGAAGTCCATTCCCTTCATCCTGTACAACCTGGCCGCCCTGGTGCTTTTGACCTTCGTCGTCTTCTCGGGACGTGATTTCGGCCCCATGCTGGTTGCGGAACGCCGGGCCAGGCGGGAGGGCAAGATCCTCAGAGATGATGCGAAACCCCTGATCAACCCGAACCAGGTGGAGGACGAACCAGACGAGGACACGCCCAGGCGGGTCATCAACTTCGCCCTGCCCCTGGCGACGCTGGTGGGACTGATCTTCCTGATGCTGCTGGTCACCGGTGGATGGCCGTCGGTGGATGTGGCCACGGCGATCGGCGAGGGAAACAGCTCGAAGTCGCTGGTCTACGGGGCCTTCGGTTCCGTGTTCCTGACGCTGATGCTCTACCGGATTCAGGGCATATCCTCATGGGGGCGCCTTTTCAAGGGATATATGGAAGGCATGCGCTCCATCTTCTATGGCACGCTGATCCTGATCTTCGCCTGGGGCATCGGGTCCATGGTGAAACAGGTTGAAACTGCAGGATACATCGTCTCCCTCACCCGGGACCTGCTCTCGCCGGGATGGGTGCCGATGATCACCTTCGTGACAGGGGCCGTGATCGCTTTCTGCACGGGGACCTCCTACGGCACCATGGCCGTGCTGATGCCGATTGTCGTCCCGCTGGTGCACGCCGTTTCGGGCAATCTGGGGTTGGATCCCATGACCTACATGATCCCTACAATTGGGGCCGTCTTCGCCGGGGCCGTTTGGGGAGACCACTCGAGCCCCATTTCGGACACCACCATCATGTCATCCATGTTCACCGGGTCTGACCACATGGACCACGTGAACACCCAGATCCCCTACGCCCTGCTTGCGGCGCTGGGAGCCGTGACAGGCTACGCGGGGGTGGCCTTCGGCATCCCCACGGCGGCCTCCGTCGCCCTTGCCCTGGCGGTGCCGGTGGTGATTTTTCGGGTCATCTCGAGGCCTGTGGAAGAAGAGGAAAGACCGGCCGGATAACCGCTGCTCCTGGGAGTTCCGGCCAAAAGACATTTTTACGGCAACAGCCAAAAGACCAGACGCCGGGGGGTGTCTGGTCTTTTGACTGTTGCGCGGCGCTTTCGCCGCTTTGTCTGGAAGTCTCTCAAAGGGGGACTTCAAGAGGTTAAATTAATAGTACTCACTTTTGATATCCCTGTCAAAGAACCTAGCCACTTCGCGGTCACGCAGGCAGCCCCCCTTGCGAAAAAATTGTCGGAGCCCCGGGGCCGCCGGTTTAAAGATTCGGGCCGGCGACCTCCTTCCTGAGGTCGAGCAGCCGGTTCCTGTCGACGATGACGATGAGCTCGTCGCCCTGTTCCATGACGTGGGAGCTCCCGGGATTGTAGAAGTATTCGCCGGACTCTTTCTTGACGGCGATGACCATGGCGTTGTACCGGGAACGCAGGGGCGACTCGGCCAGGGTCTTGCCTATGAGCTCGCTGTTGCGTTTTACGGGGATGGAGTCGAAGGCGATGTCCAGGTCCCTCGAGATGTTGACGATCTCCAGAAAGCTCGCCACGGCCGGCTTGACCGAGGCCCAGGCGATGGCCGCCGCCCCGGCGACGACGGGGTTGATGACCTTTTCCGCCCCGGCCTTGTAGAAGACTCCCATGGACTTTCGGTCCGTTGCCCTGGCGATGACGCGCAAATCCGGGTTCAGGGACCGCCCCGTGATGATCACGTAGACGTTGTCCGCGTCATCGGAAAGGGTGGTGATAAGCCCGGCGGCGCGTTTGACGCCAGCGCTCTCCAGGGCTTCCTCGTCCCTGGCGTCGCCCTGCTGGACGATCCATCCCCGTTCACGGGCGGCGGCCACCTTCCGGTCCGCTACCTCCAGGGCCATGCAGGGGATGTGGTCCCTGTGGAGGTGTTCGATGACTTCCATCCCGACCCGTCCGAGACCGCAGACGATCCAGTGTTTTTCCATCCTGTCCACCCGTGTATCCCTCCTTTTGCCCAGCGCCGACAAGAGCCGTTCCACCAAAAAGTAGCGGGTGACCTGGCTGACGGCGTAGCCCGCCGTGCCGATCCCCAGAATCACCAGAAAGGCGATGAAAAGCTTCCCGGCGTCGTTCAGGTCGGGGGGGGCATTGTACCCCACCGTCGCCAGGGTGATGATGGTGTAGTAGACGGAATCGACGACGGAAAGGTCCGTCAGGGTGTAGAACCCTATGATTCCGACGGCGAAGACGGAAACAAGCAGAAAGAGCCATGCCCATGCGGGCCGCAACTGTTTCACCGTCTCCCCCCTTTGCCCTTTGCGCCCTTCTGCCTATAGAATGAACGAAACACCATGAATGAAAAGCGGGTGACCGGCATGAAAGGCTTCACGATCGCGACGTTCAACGTCAACTCCGTGCGCAGCAGGATGCACATCATCGAACCATGGCTTCATGATAGCAGAGTGGATATCCTCTGTCTTCAGGAGACGAAAACCAGGAACGAGGAATTCCCCGAGGCCACCTTCAACGACTTGGGCTACAGGACGGTCTACTCGGGAGAGAAGGGGTATAACGGCGTGGCCGTGGCGTCCGCCGATACGCCCGACGAGGTGAGTTTCGGCCTCAGGGACAAAGAGGAGCCCGACGGGACGACGCGGATGATCCACTGCCGTTTCGGCGACCTCAACGTGATCAATCTCTACATTCCCCAGGGGAAGGCCATCGACCACCCGGACTTCCCCATGAAGCTCCGCTTTTTCCAGCGGCTTGCGGGATATCTCGACAAAAACCTGTCCCCGAAAGACAAACTCGTCATCGTGGGCGACCTCAACGTGGCGCCCACGGATATCGACGTGACGCACCCCGAACGGAAGCGCGACCACGTCTGCTTTCACGAGGACGTCAAAAAGGCCTTCCAGAATCTTCTGGACTGGGGGCTCGTGGACGTCTTCCGGAAGTACCGGCCCGGCGAGGGGGAGTTTTCCTTCTGGGACTACAGGGTGAAAAACTCGGTGGAGAGGAACATCGGCTGGAGGATCGACCATGTTCTGGCCACTCCTCCGCTGGCGAAGGCATCGAAAGACGCCTGGGTGGACAGAACCCCCAGGATCTGGGAGAAGCCGTCGGACCATACGCCGGTGGTGGCCGCCTTCGACCACTAGCAGACTTCCCGTAAAGAGGGTGGGAAAAATGATATCTCCGAAAAGATTCCTGAAAAGACGTGCGCCCGCTCCCGGCTTGCCGCCGGGGACGCTTGTCCATGTGGGGGAGCGGAAGACCGAAGAGGCCCGGATCACCCTCATCGACTATGCCGAGGGGCGGTTTTCCTCGGAGCAGGCGGCAAACGCCGAAGCCTGCAGGGAACGTCTTCCGGAAGAAGGCGTTCTCTGGATCAATGTGGACGGCATCCATGACCTGGAACTTCTGGAGTCCTTCGGGAAGCATTTCGGGATTCACCGGCTGGTGCTGGAGGATATCTGCAACACCGACCAGAGGCCGAAAATGGAGGATCATGGAGAGTATCTGTATATCGTCCTCAAGATGGCCGACTACGATGAAGCAACGAAGAGTGTGGACATGGAACAGGTGAGCCTGATCCTCATGAAAGGATGTGTCATCACCTTCCAGGAGAAGCCCGGTGACGTCTTCGACCCCGTTCGGGACCGGCTTCGCACCGGCAGGGGAAAGATTCGAAGCAAGGGGGCGGATTACCTCGCCTATGCGTTGCTCGACGCCGTGGTGGACCGGTACTTCCTGCTTCTGGAAAAACTCGGCGACGACGTGGAGGCCCTCGACGAGCAGATCCTTACCGACCCGGGGGAAGAAGCCGTCCGGAACCTCCACGCCCTCAAGCGCGAGATGATTTTCTTGCGGAAGGCGGCCTGGCCCATGAGGGAAATCGTGGGCCGGCTCGAACGGGGCGGCAGCGTGCTTGTCACCGCCGACACGGCCTTCTACCTCCGGGACCTCTACGACCATGCCGTGCAGGTAATGGACAGCATCGAGACCTTCCGTGACGTGCTCTCGGGGCTTTTGGACATCTACCTGTCCAGCGCCGGCAACAGAATGAACGAGATCATGAAGGTCTTGACCATTATCGCGACCATATTCATCCCCCTCACCTTCATTGCCGGGATCTACGGCATGAACTTCGAGCATATGCCGGAACTTGCGCTCCCCTGGGCCTATCCCGCCATCTGGGCCGTCATGCTAACCCTGGCGGGAGGCATGCTGGTTTTTTTCAGGAAGAAGAAGTGGATCTGACGGCCTGTTATTTCACAGAACACCGAGTCA
>JBKHBH010000044.1:0-15320 GCA_046542505.1 Thermovirgaceae bacterium
CGGCTTCGCAACAACAACCCTCGTCTTTCGCTGCTTCATCGGTCTTCGTACCTCCGTCCGTTCGCCTGACATTCGATTCGATGACGGTTCGGCAAACCTCACCGATTTAGTATATCTATCCCTGCAAAAGCGTAGAAAGCGAAATAAATCGCCCCTGCAAAAACAAACCCCAGCAGGATGCGCAGAAAGAGGACCGTTCCCGCTCCGCCCGGCCACTTCCCCTCACTTATCCTGACGACAGCTCGCGAAATCAGCAAGGCTAGAAGAAAAAAACCGAGCGCCATAAAGGCCTGCACATTCACCGGCGACATGATATTCCCTCCCGCACCTTTTCTCACAAAGTTACACAAAACGCACCGCCAAGTATTGTAACAGGAACGGCCACCATGGAAACGTTTTCCCAAAGGAAAAGCGGCCCTTTCAGGGCCGCTTTTTAGGGTGTCCTCTTCTGTCAAAAATTGCAGAACCTGCGAAGCCTCAATCTACCTGCCGACGGCAGCTTCGCCGTTTTCTTCAGATTCGCCTGGCAAATGAATCTGTTTGAGCACCGAAATGGCTACCTCCAGTGCTCTTTTCCCGTCCATGATACCCACGAGAGGCTGGCGCCCCTCCCTCACACAGGTGACGAAATGTTGCAGTTCCAGCTTGAGGGGCTCGCGTTTCGGGAAAACAGGATGCTCAATCACTTCCATCAGGCTGCTTCCCTTTTCCCTTATACAACGATGTATAGAAACATCCTGCGTTTCGTAGTTCAGTGAGATAAACCGCTCTGGTTCCATGATTTCCAGTTGCCTCAAACGCCTTTCCGAAACGCGGCTTACCAGAATATGAGCCAGCGTTCCGTTCTCAAAGGAAATCTGGGCTGTTGCCACATCCTCAAGGGGCGACCGGATGGAGCGTCCCATGGCCATGATAGATGTAATCTCCGACGGAACGAGGGACAGGATGATGTCGATGTCATGGATCATCAGGTCCAGGACAACCCCCACATCGTTGATACGCGAGGAAAAGGGGCCCATTCGCCTCGACTGGAGAAAAAGAGGATTGTTCACGATATTCCGTACATGCTGGACGGCACTGTTGAATCTTTCGATGTGCCCGACCTGCAGGACGAGATTTTTTGATGCCGCCAGCTTGAGGAGGCTTTCGGCTTCCTTGACGGTGGAGGTAACGGGCTTTTCGATCAGAACATGGCATCCTGATTCAAGCAAAATACTGGCAACTTCGTAATGATCAACGGTAGGAACCACTACACTGACCGCGTGAGGCCGCGCAACTGCCAAAAACTTCTCTACGTCGGTGTAATGCGGGACACCAAGCGTTTCCCCGATGGACGCTGCCCTGTCCTCGTTGACATCCACCACACCGACGAGGTCAGTGTTCAGCAGTTCCGTATATACTCTTGCATGATGATAGCCAAGGTGCCCGACTCCTATAACGCCAACGCGCAAAGGCCCCATCAACGATCACACTCCAAAATTGGGATTGCTGGAAACCCTTAGATCACTACAATCATTTTCCCCACTGTCGCTGCCTTTGTGGCCTGAATGATCAATGCGGGCCAGAAGAAAGTTTCGCTGTCGGTCTCCTGCGCGGTAGGAATAAAAAACGTCATTCTGGCAACGTGTACAGTAAGGGATGCGTGAAACCGCATTTTTCGGGATTCCGTAATCAAGGAACTGGTGTTCGATCATCCCTGGGAGGTCAAAATGCACCTTTTCCCTTTTGAGGATAACATATTCCCGCGGAAAGACCTTCATCCCCCACCGTGTCCAGGGATCCTCGATTCTTCTTTCGTAGCACTCCCTGCAAATCCCGGGTCCTATCCATGCGGTCGCACCTTCAAGTGAGCCGGGGCCACAAGTTTCCATGACATGGGACAGCATGGCAGATACCACGTTTTTCCCTGTTCCAACAAAGCCGGAGTGCCCAAAAACGATCCAGTTGCGGGGGAACCGGCCACAGACGACAACGGGCAGGCAATCCGCGAACT
This sequence comes from Thermovirgaceae bacterium, assembly GCA_046542505.1. Classification (GTDB taxonomy): domain Bacteria; phylum Synergistota; class Synergistia; order Synergistales; family Thermovirgaceae; genus UBA1876. The sequence goes on from JBKHBH010000044.1 coordinate 1,994, forward strand.
GGAGGCTCCCGATAATTCCCCTTTTGTCGATGAACAAACCGTCGGCTTCAGGCCTCGCCGGGAGGGACGAATTTTTTTCGGCCCTGATAATGTTTTTTCCGTGCACCTGCCTCGGCGACACCACAAAAGATCTTAAAGCTTCCCCCGAAACCTGCGCGGCTATACGGCGTGGATCACCTTCAGCCCTTTCGGTCACAGGTCCCCTTGCATACAGCTTGATGGACATTTCCGTCCCCTCACTATAGGTAAGTATCCACTGTTTTACGGATTGTTCAAGAGACCAGGTGTCAGGGCGCAAGGGCATCACCCCATCTCCGCAGGATCAGTCAGGCTGAGGATTTCCGAAAGAAGATACAGACTTCCACAGCACAGCACAGTCCGGTTTCTCTTCAATGCTTCCTCCAGTGCTCCTGCGGGTGATTCAACGGCTTTGGCCGCAGCAGGCCATCCCTCTCCGCTTTGGGCGGCTTCAAGCAGGTACGAAGGTTCAGCGGATCGTTCCATTCCTGAAACCCGTGTCAAAAAAAGATCGCCACCTGTTCTCTTTAAATGATCAAGGGATTGGCGGTAATCCTTGTCTTTCATTGAGGCAAAGATAATGGAGATTTCCCCTTCCAGGGAAAGATCCGATATGGCCTTTACCAGAGCGGCCGTCCCCTGCGGGTTGTGAGCTCCATCGAGGATGATGGTGTGGTCTTTCGTCCTCCTGATGTCGAACCTCCCAGGCAACCGGGCGATCCTGAAACCTTCTCTCATTTGCTCTTCCGAGACGGAAACGGTTCCCGCGGGAAAAAGGGTGAGTGCAGCCATGGCATTCACGGCATTTGCAGCCTGGTGCCGCCCGATAAGTCCTGTCTTCAGGTCCCTGTATGTTTTTCCCATGCAGGAAGCGTCAAAACGGGTACCCCCCGGATCTATTTTCGTGACCGCCCAGGTCGCTGCAGAAGAAAGGATGATGCCCTGGTTTTTCAAAAGATTGCACCGATCGCTATACATTTTCTCAAGTTTTTCGTCCCCGCCCGCGAAACAGCTTTTGCCCCCCGGCCTGAGAACGGCGAATTTTTCGCCTGCCACGCCGGCAAGACTGTCTCCCAGGTATTTCTCATGATCCAGCCCGATGGTGGTAATCACTGAAACAAGAACGCGCGAAAGGATGTTCGTCGCATCCAGTCGTCCTCCAAGGCCGGCCTCCACGACGGCGATTTCCACATTCTCATTGGCGGCCAGCAAAAAGGCCGCAGCCGTTGAGACTTCAAAAAAAGTCGGTGCCTCACCGTTCTTGCGAAGCACCGACTCCAGCAAATCGATTGCATGATGCCATGCATCGGGATCCAGAATATCGCCGCCTACACGAAGTCTTTCACCGAAATGCGTCAGATGGGGACTTGTATAAAGCGCCGTCTTTAATCCAGCGTACCTAAGAACCGACTCAATAAAAGCCGACGTGGACCCCTTTCCGTTGGTCCCCACAACGTGAACAGCGGGGAAGGAGCGCTCCGGATGCCCGACTCCTTCAAGGAGCCGGGCTATCCTTGAAAGCCCCGGCCTGATACCCGAGTGAGAAAGGTTCATCATTCGCTTCTCCACCTCGTCGAAGGCGGTCGCGGTATGGCTTCGCTGTTTCATGGAGGTCGCCCTTTCCCCGGCCCTGTGCAGGCCTGTCATTACGCACGTCGCAAGCTTTCAAGGTTCCTTTCTACGTTGTGGATCCTTTTTTTGTGCTCCTCCAGCCTCCATTTTTCCTTTTCCACAACCTCTTGTGGGGCATTTTGCAGGAACTTCCCGTTTTTGAGTTTTTTCCTGCACTTTTCCGCCGCCTTTTCGCTTTTTTGCATTTCCTGCTGCAGTCGGCGGATTTCCGCAGGGACGTCAAGCAGATCCCCCACGGGCAAAAAGATTTCTCCAAAGGGCAATGCGGCCGTCAGGGCCTTTGGTGGTTTTTCTCCGTCGGAGTTCAGAAAACTGAAGTCCTCTATATTGGTGAGAAGGGAGAGCAGATCGGTATTTTGTTCCACCACAAAGCGCACGTTCATATCTGTCATGACAAGAAAACCTTTAGAAAGTCTTTTCTGCGGGGGAAATCCCCCTTCGGCACGAAGATTACGGAAACTCCGGACAATCTCCTGAAAATATGACATCTTCTCCGATTCTTCACTCTCATCCAGCAGGTTTCGCGCTATGGGCCAATTTCCCTTTTCTATGGATCCTGCACCAAATTCGAACAGGTTCCATAACTCCTCCGTGACGAAAGGAATGAAAGGATGAAGCATTTTCAGTATGTCCTTGAGTGTTTCCTCAAGAACCCACCTGGAGGCTTCCTTGCGGGCGATCCCTTCCTCACCCCTCAGGGCGGGTTTTGCCATTTCCAGATACCAGTCACAGAATTCGCTCCATACAAATTCATAAAGGCCTTTGGCCGCTTCACCGTAATGATATGTGTCGAGATTTGAGGAAACTTCCTTGATGACGGTATCCCGACGGGCCAGTATCCAGGAATCGTGGTCCCGGAGAGAGGTCTCCTGCGGTTTTTCAGGACTACCCCCGCCGTGAAGGTACATGCCTGCGAAACGGGCCGCATTCCAAAGCTTGTTCAGGAAATGCCGGTACGCTTCTATGCGTTCGCGGCTCAGAAAAATATCCCGTCCCTGAACGGTCAGGGCGGCAAGGGTCAACCGCAGGGAATCTGCGCCATACTCCTCGATGATTTCCAGGGGATCTATGACATTCCCCTTGGATTTGCTCATTTTCTGGCCTTGTTCGTCGCGGACGAGAGCATGAATGTAGACCGTATGGAAAGGGATCTCATTCATGAATTTCAGGCCCATCATGATCATCCTGGCGACCCAGAAAAAGAGGATGTCAAAGCCTGTCGTCAAAAGATTCGTCGGGTAATAATACTCGAGATCCTCTGTCTCGTCCGGCCAACCTAGGGTCGAAAAGGGCCAGAGAGCACTGCTGAACCACGTGTCGAGAACATCCTCTTCCTGGTGAATATTGGTGCTTTTACAGGCTTCACACCTGTCGGGATCCTGTTCGGAAACCGTCACCGCCCCGCAGTCACCGCACGTCCAGGCTGGGATCCTGTGACCCCACCAGAGCTGTCTTGAAATGCACCAGTCGCGAATATTCTCCATCCACTGGAAATAGGTAGTCTCCCACTGCTCCGGGACAATCCTTATGTCCTTTTCCCTGACGGCCCGCATGGCTTCGGAGGCGAGGGGGGCGGTTTTTACAAACCACTGTTCCGAAAGGAATGGTTCGATCATGGTTCCGCACCGGTAACAACGTCCGACGGCATGCTCATGACGTTCCTTTCTCACCATCTGTCCGCTTTCCTCGAGCAGGGTCACGATCTTTTTCCTAGCATCATATCGATCCATCCCGACGAAGGAGTTCCCGGCCGCTTCACTCATCTTTCCTGTTTCGTCGATCACCTGGATCGGTTCGAGTCCATGCCTTTCTCCCACGAGAAAGTCATTAGGGTCATGGGCCGGTGTGATCTTGACAAGACCAGTTCCGAATTCGGGGTCCACCATGTTGTCCTCGATGACGGGTATTTCTCGGTCGCAAAGAGGTACACGCACGCGCTTGCCGATAAATCGCGCGTTCTTTTCGTCTCTGGGGTGCACGGCAACCGCAACATCGCCCAAGATTGTTTCCGGTCTCGTTGTCGCCACGGTGATGCTTCCGCTTTCCTCCACGAAGGGGTAGCTTACGTAATAGAGCATACCCTCAGTCGGTTCATGTTCCACTTCCAGATCTGACAATGCCGTGCGACATCTTGGACACCAGTTGATGATATATTTTCCCTTATATACAAGGCCTTCATCGTACAACCTCACAAACACGGCCCTGACGGCCCGCGACAATCCTTCGTCCATGGTAAAGCGCTCCCTGCTCCAGTCGCAGGAAGCCCCCAGCTTTTTCAACTGGTTGATGATCCGGTTTCCGTATTCTTCCTTCCACTCCCAGACTTTCTCCACAAAGGCCTCTCTGCCCACATCGTGCCGGGATTTGCCTTCCTCCTGAAGCCTGCGCTCCACAACGTTCTGTGTCGCTATTCCGGCATGGTCCGTTCCGGGCAGCCACATGACGTTTTTCCCTCTCATCCGCATGTAACGGCAGGTGATATCCTGGAGGGTGTTGTTCAGGGCATGTCCCATATGCAGTGAACCGGTGACATTGGGCGGCGGGATTACGATACTGAAAGGTTCTTTCCCCTCGTCGGGTTCGGAGTGGAAAAGCCCCGTTTCAAGCCACCAGGAGTACCACTTGTCCTCTATCGGGGCGGGGTCATAGGCTTTCCCTATTTCAAGGCCTTTGTCGGTCATTTTTGCGCGTCCTCCTTTTACATCCCGTTACTGCCGGGCCGGATCGTCGCCCTTTCGGGGCTTCCCGAAATCTTCCGACAACCGGGCAAGGAAATCGTCAAGGGTTTCCCTGAGTTCGTCTACAGTAATATTTTTTTCCGTTGAGACACAGAGGGGAGCTCCAATCGTTTCCGGAAGGTCCTTGAGATGCTTTCGGTACAATCCGACCCGTTTCGTCGTCGGTATCTTGTCGGTCTTGGTGAATACTATCAGGAAAGGAACCCTGTGCACCGAAAGCCAGTGCTGGAGTTGCCTGTCATTCTCCAGCATCCCGTGTCGGAAATCAACGAGATGAATCACGAGCGTCAGAGATCCTCTTTTTGCGATGTACCCTTCGATAAGATCGGCCCAGTGCGCCCGTTCCTTCTTTCCTCTTTTGGCGAATCCAAAACCAGGAAGGTCGACGAGCTGGAATGCTCTTTTTGCCTGGACAATGTAGAAATTGAGGCTCCTCGTTTTTCCCGGCTCGCGGCTCACTTTCGCAATGCGCCTTTTCAAGAGCGCGTTGATCAGCGAGGATTTGCCCACGTTCGACCTTCCAGCAAATGCAATTTCCGGCAGACTTTCCGCCGGAAGCTGGTCCGACGTGTAAGATGTCGTAACAAGCGTCCCGGACCAGTTCGCCCCGGTCATTTTCACGCACCCACTGCGTTTCGCAGGACTTCTATGATATTGCTCCTGAAGTTCAATGTTATGCCTTTCGTCACCCAGGCGGGCATCTCTTCAAACTCCGGCGCGTTAGCCGACGGAAAAACAGCCTCGGTCAGACCATGCCGTTTTGCCGCAAGCAGTTTTTCCCTGACGCCCCCGACGGGGAGGATCTCACCTCGAAGGGTGATCTCACCGCTCATGGCGACGTCGCTTCGCACCGGTTTTCCGGAAAGCGCCGAGTACATGACCGTCGCCAGCGCTATCCCAGCTGAAGGCCCGTCCTTGGGTATGGCTCCCTCAGGCACGTGTACGTGAAGGTCTGTCTTGTCCCACTTGATGTTTTTCAATCCGAGATCTGCCGCATGTGCCTTGAGATATCCCAAGGCAGTCTGCGCTGATTCCTGCATGATCTCACCAAGATTTCCCGTGAGGGCGACTTTCCCCTTGCCTTCCATGGCAGCGGCCTCTATGACAAGGACATCACCTCCGGATTCCGTCCATGCGAGTCCTATGACAGCCCCTTTTTGGGGATTCTTCGGCAGGCGGGCATCATAATGTTTCGGGGTTCCAAGATAGTTTCGAAGATCCTTCACCGTCACTTTCACGGCCGGGACCGATTTTTTCCTGCGCCCCTTGTCTTCCACCAGGCGCCTCGTGACTTTCCTTGCTATGCGCGCCAGTTGCCTTTCGAGCTCCCTGACTCCCGCCTCGCGCGTATAGTCGCTTATGGTTTTCTTGATGGCGTTGGGGGAAAAGCTCAGATAATCCTTTTCGAGGCCGTGTTCCGCGATCACTTTCGGTACAAGATGGCGTCTTGCGATCTGATACTTTTCCTCGGCGACATATCCTGGAAGACGGATGATCTCCATTCTGTCCTGCAACGGTTTTGGTATTGAATGCGTCACGTTTGCCGTGGTAATAAAAAGCACGTTGCTCAAGTCAAAGTGAACTTCGAGGAAATGATCGGTAAAACTGCTGTTCTGCTCAGGATCCAGCACTTCGAGCAGCGCAGCCGAGGGGTCGCCGCGGAAGTCGGCGCCGATCTTGTCGACTTCGTCGAGAAGCATGACGGGATTCTTCGTTCCCGCCTGCCTGATTTTCTGGATGATCCTTCCCGGCAGCGAACCGATATAGGTCCTCCTGTGCCCCCGTATTTCAGCCTCATCCCTGATACCTCCAAGTGACATGTTAACGAAACTTCTTCCAAGCGCCCTGGCAATCGACCTTCCAAGGGATGTCTTCCCGACGCCGGGAGGACCTACAAAACAGAGAACCTGCGACTTCGTTCTGCTTCCGGCCTGTTTTCTGACTGCCAGAAATTCCAGGATACGCTCCTTCGCTTCTTCAAGTCCCCAGTGGTCTTCGTCAAGAACCTTCTCGGCGTACCTGATGTCAACGGTGTCCCTCGATCGTTTTTCCCATGGGAGGTTCACAAGCCAGTCCACATAGGTACGAACCACTGTCGCTTCCGCTGAAAGAGACGGCATCTTTGACAGTCGTTCAACTTCGTAAAGTGCCTTCTCGCGGACCTCCTGGGGCATCCCGGCTTCCTTTACCTGGTCCTTCAGCTTTTCGACCTCCGATGTCTCGTCGGTCTGTCCAAGTTCATCCTGAATAGCCTTGAGCTGTTCCCTGAGATAAAACTCTTTTTGCCCTTTTTCGAGCTCCTGGCGGACCCGTTCATGAATGGACTGCTCTACTTCGAGAATCTCGATTTCCCTCAACAGGATTTTCAGTATTTTTTCAAGTCGTTCCGCTGTGTCGGCTGTTTCGAGCAAGTCCTGCCTGTCGAAAATCCTGGTCAGAAGATGTGACGCAACAAGATCCGCCAGAAAATCGGGATCGTCCACATTGGAGAGAGACATCATGACTTCTTCAGGTATTCTGGGATGCAGGGACACATACTTCTCGAACTGTGCCGAGACGGACCGCTTGAGCGGTTCCAGTTCGTCGTTTCCCGCCGCAGTTCGAGAAAGCATGCCGGAATACCTGCATTCGAAATGGTCTTCCTGCACATAGATGCTCTCTATCCTGAGTCGCCCGAGACCCTCGACGAGGACTTTCGTCGAACCATCGGGAAGCCTGACCATCTGCACAATCGAGGCTTCTGTGCCCACCTGGTAGAGATCCTCGGGTTCAGGATCATCCTGGTTCATGTCTTTCTGGGTTACGATGCAGATCTTCCGGTCACGTTCCGCAGCTTCTTCTAGGGCTCTCCGGGAGCGCGGCCTTCCGACAAAAAGCGGGGCCACTACTCCGGGGAAAAGCACGAGATCACGAACGGACAGAACGGGAAGGGTCCCCGGGCTGCCGTTATTTTCAGTGGTGGTCAAATCACGCGACCTCCTCGTCTTCCTTGAAAAATTCCATCTCCGGCGCTCCCCCGCCGAAGACAAAATCCTCGTTCAGGGTCACCCGCGACAGGGTGTCCGCCTGGGAAGGAAGCTCGTACATGAGATCAAGCATGATGGATTCCATGATGGACCTCAGGCCCCTGGCTCCTGTTTCCCTGACAGCGGCTTTTCTGGCTATGGCCCTGAGAGCATCCTCGGTGACATCCAAAAGAACGCCTTCCATCATGAACGCCTTCTTGTACTGGCGGATAAGGGCATTCCGGGGCTCCGTGAGAATACGGACCAGAGCATCTTCATCGAGACCCTCCAGGGCTGCGGTCACGGGAAGTCTGCCGATGAATTCAGGTATGAATCCGAAAGTCATGAGGTCATCAGGCTGGACTTCCTTCAAAAGGGCCGTTTTCTGTCGTTTCCCTTCCTCGATGATTCCTCCCCCGAAACCGATCGTCTTCTTGTTCACCCGCCTGGCTATGACGTTCTCAAGGCCGTCAAAGGCTCCTCCGCAGATAAACAGGATATTCTTCGTGTTGATCTGGATAAACTCCTGGTACGGGTGTTTTCTGCCTCCCTTGGGCGGGATGTTTGCCACGGTCCCTTCAATGATCCTGAGGAGAGCCTGCTGGACACCTTCGCCCGATACATCCCTGGTTATCGATGTGGATTCAGATTTCCTCGCTATCTTGTCGATTTCATCGACGTAGATGATCCCCTTTTCAGCTCGCTCAACATCGTAGTCGGCAGCCTGGAGAAGCCGGACGAGGATATTTTCCACATCCTCCCCGACATACCCTGCTTCGGTAAGAGTCGTCGCATCGGCGATGGCAAAGGGGACCTTGAGCTGTTTCGCAAGGGTCTCTGCTATAAGCGTTTTCCCGGAACCGGTCGGGCCGATAAGCAGGATGTTGCTCTTCTGCATTTCAGCGTCGGTCCCGTCTTCAATGGCTTCCACTTCTTCTCTCAGCCTCATGTAATGATTGTAAACGGCGACGGACATGACCTTTTTCGCATGTTCCTGTCCGATAACGTACTGGTCCAGAAAAGCCTTTATTTCCTTTGGCCTGGGCGGATTCTCGATAACATCCTGGATTTCCTCCAGACCGGAAGACCCTGTGTCGGTTTCTCCAGCCTCTTGCAGGGCGAGGGACCCGGTCTTCGAAAAGGAATCCTCATTCTCCTGAAGAATCAGATTGCACAGATTGACGCATTCGTTGCATATATACACGCCAGGGCCCGCAATCAGCTTCAGGACTTCATCCTGGCTTTTCCCGCAGAATGAACACCGGGCATCCCGGTACTCGTCACCTGAATACGACATGCAGGACATCCTTTCATAAAGAGTTTTCCGGCCGGCTGACCGTTGTTTCGGTCCTCAAGGCACCGGCCGGTTTGCTTTGTATCCGTTCAGAGACTTCCGGCGTTTTTCCGGAAGGAAAATGCTGACTAACGTTTCTCTATGACCTTGTCCACTATTCCGTACTCTACACCTTCCTCCGCAGACATGAAAAAATCCCTGTCGGTATCCTTCTCTATGCGTTCGCGAGGCTGCTTCGTGTGATGAGTCAGGATATCGTGGAGACGTTCTTTCATTCGCATGATCTCCTTGGCGTGAATCTGGATGTCCGCCGCCTGGCCCTGTGTCCCTCCAAGAGGCTGATGCAGCATGATCCTGGCACTTGGAAGGGCAACACGTTTCCCGTCGCTCCCACCGGCGAGCAGGACGGCCGCCATGCTCGCCGCCTGGCCGACACATATTGTTGCTACAGGGCACTTTATGTACTGCATGGTGTCATAAATCGCCAGTCCTGAGGTGATGACACCACCCGGGCTGTTGATATAGACGTGTACATCCTTTTCAGGATCCTCACTTTCCAGGAAAAGCATCTGTGCTACAACGAGATTGGCAAGGTGATCGTCTATCGCCTCTCCGATGAAAATAATCCTGTCCTTGAGCAGCCGGCTGTAAATGTCATAAGCACGTTCCCCCCGACCGGTCTGCTCTATGACCATAGGAACAAGCATCATGACTCACTCTCCCCATCATCTCTTTTAATGTCTTCTGTTTCCTCCGATTCTTCCGAAATCTCTTTATCGGTGACCTGGACGGACTCGAAAAGGCGGTCTACGGTTTTTCTGTAGCGGATCTTGCCAAAAAGCTGACCAAGGCGGTCCTTGTCGTTTGCCAGCATTTGCTGGACCTTTTCGGCTTCAACACCAACGGACTGTGCCAGCTCCTGTATTTCCTGCTGGAGATCCTGCTGTTCCACCTGTATTTTTTCCATATCTGCGAAAGATTCCAGAACCAAAGAGCGTTTAACAAGGTTCTCGGCATGCTGTCGCAATTCCTTTTCATGTTCTTCCTCGTTGATGCCGATGTCCTTGAAATATTCCTCTCGGGATTTGCCCGTCTGCTGCTGTATTCGCTGCTCTTCATCCTTTTTGATGCTCTCCATCTGTCTTTCAATAAGCTTCTCGGGGACTTCCACTGAAGAAGCATCACAAAGCTTGGCCACCGCTTCTTCTTTGCTGTTCTCAAGGCTTTCTGACTCGAATCTCGCCTCAAGCGCCTCGCGGACCTTCTGCCTGAAGGCTTCCTCCGTTCCGACTTCCTCGCCGAATACCTTCGAGTAGAGTTCCGGGCCAGGCTCGGGAAGCCTTTTTTCCATTATCGAGAGAATTTTCAGGTCATATCGGACGGTCTCGGCAGGTTTTTCCGGGTCTTCCGGGTCTTCAAGAGATATCTCCACCGTGGCAGCATCTCCCACGTTTTTACCGATCAACGCCTCCCGAAACTCTTCCCTGACATTGCCTTCCGAAAGATCAATGTCCGTTTTACGCGATTCCTGCGTCTCGTCGGACTCTTCACCCGGAATATATTCCACCTGAACGACGTCCTGCTCACCGACAGGTCTTTCGGCCACGGGTTCCTTTTCGGCAAAGGACTGGCGAACCTGGTCTATTGCCTCATCGACCATCTCGTCATTCACATCGACGACGCGTTTTTTCACCTCGAGTTCCGTGACGTCACCCAGTTCAACCTCGGGACGCGTCTCAAAGGTAAAGGTCATCACCAAAGGTTCATTGTCCTCAAGAGTCTCTATATCCACTTTCGGACGGTCGATAAGCTCGAGTTCGTATTCTTCCACCAGCGTATCAATCGTCTTCGGAAGCATTTTTTCAAGGGCCTCCGACTGTATCGCCTCCCTGCCGAGATGCAACTCCAGTATGTTTCTCGGCACCTTTCCCTTCCGGAACCCCTTTATGTCTACTTTTTCCCTCAATTCCGCAATTGCCTCTTCCACGGACTGCCTGAATTCCCCTTCAGGCACTTCCGCCTTGATCTTCACAATGTTGTTTTCCTGAGAAACAATTTCCGAACGCACAATGCGACAACTCCCTCCGAGCCTCGTTTTCCTTTCTTCGAGGATATCATCCATTCCGAAGAAGGTATCTTCAGTAGCCTTCTTTCCCGGCAAACTCCAAAATACTAGCATAAGGTGCAAAAAGGTCAAACCAGTTCCGAGTGACGATTTGCCCCTGCAGGCAAGAGGAGACTCCCCTTACACAACAGTATACCCCCCGCGCCATTGAAGTCGGGGGGTATCGGTAATTTCTTCAGCAGGCGCCAGCCTCCTGGATCACGCTGGTGCGAGAGAGGGGATTCGAACCCCTAAAGCCTTGCGGCTACTGGATTCTAAGTCCAGCGCGTATGCCAGTTCCGCCACTCTCGCCTTGGGGAAAGATGGTGGGTCATACAGGAATCGAACCTGTAACCCCCTGATTAAGAGTCAGGTGCTCTGCCAGTTGAGCTAATGACCCACGTCTTTTTCCGTACCGTCGGGCGGAGGAGACTGTTCTTGGTGGGCCATACAGGAATCGAACCTGTAACCCCCTGATTAAGAGTCAGGTGCTCTGCCAGTTGAGCTAATGGCCCACATCCTCTTGCCTCTTTGCCGCACGGCCTCTCACGATATTCTGGCGCGCCCGGCAGGATTTGAACCCGCGACCAACGGATCCGAAGTCCGCCGCTCTGTCCACTGAGCTACGGGCGCGAGTGGAAATGGGGTGAGCGAGGGGACTTGAACCCCCAGCCTCTGGAGCCACAGTCCAGCGCTCTAACCGGTTGAGCTACGCCCACCATCTATACGGCCCTTTTCATGGGGATCGATTGTTGTCTGGCGCGCTTGGCAGGATTCGAACCCGCGACCTACGGATTAGAAGTCCGTTGCTCTATCCAACTGAGCTACAAGCGCGCTCACCGGAAACTGGAGCGGGAAACGGGATTCGAACCCGCGACCTACGGCTTGGAAGGCCGTCGCTCTGCCAACTGAGCTATTCCCGCACGTTTTGCTTCATTTCATTGGTCGGGGCGAAAGGATTCGAACCTTCGACCCCCTGCTCCCAAAGCAGGTGCGCTAACCAGACTGCGCTACGCCCCGATATTCTATATAAAAATGTCCTCAGGGACAAGCAGGAACCTGGTGGAGCTGGGGGGACTCGAACCCCCGGCCTCTTCCGTGCGAAGGAAGCGCGCTCCCTCTGCGCTACAGCCCCTTTTCCGAGTGACGGCGACAATTCTAGATTCGTAACTGAACCTTGTCAAGACAATATGTGCGAAAATCGTTCTTTTCGCGGAAATGGCAAAATATTCCGCGATTTCGCGACGGGTCTTCTTTTGGCAGTCGCACCTCTCTTTCCTGTACAATGTTTTCGGCACGCTTCCAAAGGGGGAAACGAGGCATGGCTATCGGTCCTGAAATGGTCTGGGCCTGGAGCAGGGAAATTTCAGCACAGTTGACGGGTAGGCGCTGTACGGGCATTGAAACCGGATCAGCCTGGGCAGCCTTGTCTTTCACTGCGGGCTTCGGAATTCTCTGCTCGCTGCATCATGGCCACTACGGTTGCTGTCGCGTCAGAAAAGGCGACCTCGCGACACTGCAGGAAACAGGCGGGAAAATGCCCCGTTTTGAAGAAATGCTCAAAAAACATGTCGCAGGCGCTAAACTGGCTACCGCTGAACAGACAGGCTTTGACAGGGTTTTGAAACTTGTCTTCGAAAGGGTGATCGGTGCAGGCTTCGTTCAACAATTCAACGTCATTTTCGAGTTTATGGCACACCGAAGCAATCTTTTTATTACCGACGAAAACGGCCGAATCCTCGAAGTCCTCCGCCCCGTCCATCCTGAAAAACAGCATTCGAGAACCGCCATACCCGGCGCTTTATACTCGCCCCCTTCACCTGTATCGGTCAAAACCATACGGGAATTCCTTGAGGATCCTGCCTTCGACAGGCCGGTGGCAGGTTTCGGAAGGGATCTTTCGGCGGCTTTGAAAGAGGCCGCTGATAAATGGCCTGAGGATGTTTTGCAAAAGGGCGTGTCTGCTTTCCTCGGCAATTCTACGGAGGACATGCGCTTCCAGTGGCTGAAAAAGACGTTGACTCTTTTCCCCTTTCTCCTGCCGGGGGCCACACCCTTTCCGGCCGACAACGCTCTCGATGCCGCCAGGGATGCTGTGCTTGTCCCTCTTCTGACTGACGAAACCGAGGGGTTGAAAAAGCAGGTTCTGCGTATTCTTCGAAAAGATCTGAAAGACACCAGGGCAAAACTGAAAGGGCTAAAGACCCGCAAACAGCAGGCAGCAGAAGCCTGGAAATGGAAGCGGGCAGGTAAATTGCTCCTCGCCTGGCAGCACAGCGTGCCGAAAAGGGCCCGTGAAGTCGAGTTGACGGACTGGGAAAAAGATCCGCCGGAGCCCGTGAAAATCACACTGGATCCCGATCTTTCGCCCGTGGAAAACGCCCGGGCATATTTCCGGCGGTTCAAGAAAAAGAAAATTCCGGCCGTCTCCCTGGAAAAGGAAATCAAGAGCCTGGAGAAACGGGAAAAATCCTTTCGAAACATGATTGCAGAAGCGGAAAATATCAGCAGTCTTCATACCCTTCGCAGTTTTGGC
>JBKHBH010000135.1:0-2765 GCA_046542505.1 Thermovirgaceae bacterium
AACTCTTGACAACGGGACGTCGCCGGGGTACCCTAATCGCCGCGTACAGGTGTCCGTAGCTCAGCTGGATAGAGCGTTGGCCTCCGGAGCCAAAGGTCTCGGGTTCAAATCCCGACGGGCACGCCAGAAATATACCCCGGCAGGCACAGCCTTGCCGGGTTTTCTTTTAATGATAGAAACAACCAGTGAGAGCAGTAGCGGGGAAAGCCGCAAAGATAAAAGAGGAGGCCCGCAATGACGGTCTATGGCGTTCGGAGCAAAAGCCCTTCCTGGGACGGGGTGTCCATCGGCATCCTCATTCTTGATGCTGCCTATCCCCGTATTCCTGGGAATGTGGGGAACGCCAGTACCTTTGATTTTCCCGTCCGTTACAGGGAGGTCCGCGGGGCGTCGATCGAAAGGCTTATCAACAGGATGGATCCCGGCCTTCTCGAACCTTTCATTGAAGCGGCCAGGGAGCTTGAAAGAGAAGGGGTAAAGGCCGTTACCGGGGCATGCGGCTTCATGGCCCTTTTCCAGCCGGAAGTTGCGGCGGCCCTGGAGATTCCGGTTTTCCTCTCGAGCCTTCTCCAGGTCCCCTTCATCTGGAGAACGCTTTCACCAGGGAGGAAAATCGGAATCATTACGGCAAATTCCGCATATCTTACGGACAGACACTTCGATGCGGCGGGGATCACGGGCGACATTCCTCTTGTTATCCGGGGCATGGAAGACCAGGAGGAATTCCGGAGCGCGGTGCTCGAAGAGAAAGGAACCCTCGATTCCGGGAAAATCGAAGAGGAGGTCACCGGCGTTGCCAGGGCGTTGGTTGATGACAATCCGGAAACGGCGGCGATCCTCCTTGAGTGCAGCGACCTTCCTCCCTATGCGCAGGCTGTTCAGGAAGCGACGGGGCGTCCCGTGTTTGATTTTATTACTATGATCAGACATGTTCACACGGCAGTGGTCCAGAAGAAGTACGATGGTTTCATGTGAAAGCCCCCGCAGGGGCGTGCAGCAACCTGAAGACATGCTGCGGGTGAAAGAACCGGAGCCGGAGGTGTCGAGAAAGGGTGACAAGCCGGTCAGGAAGGAGGGTGCAGGCAGGTGCAGTGGGACAATTCTTTTCTGGAAAAATCGGTGGCAAGGATGCTCGACCGGGTGGTTATACCCGAGGATCTGAGGCGAAGAAGCGGTGCCTTGATGATGCACGTTTCCGATACTCCGTCCTCATTTTATGGTTGCTTCAGGAGAATTCTCGACATTCTCGACCCGCCGTGTATCCTGCATACCGGTGATTTCGTAGATGAAATCAAGCTGGAGCAGACAAAAAGAGATGCCGGGCTGTACAAACAGAGGGTCAAGGATCTCGTGAAGATCCTGTGGGGAAAAGACAAAAGAGAGATCGTTCTTGTCACGGGCAACCATGACCTTTACGATGTGGTTGTTCGGGAAGCTTCAGGCTGCACCGTTCTGAAAACAGGGGGAACGGTGACTGTCTGCGGGAAACGTGTCAACGCCGGACATTCTTTTTCCGATTTGCCGGGAAAGCCCTGCCGCCTGAACTTTTTCGGACACGATACGACGGTCCCGCCCGAAGGTGGCGACGTTTTGTTTTTCAACGGGGTCCTGTCCATGAATTTTATAGGGATCCCGGACAATGAGGTTTTTGCCTTGAAATATCCTTCTTACGTCCAACGGGAGAGGCAGTGTATCCGGAGCATGGGATTGTAACGGGGGGTAGCGATCGATGCTGTCGTTGATGTGTCCGGGACCCAGAGGGATTACTGTTGTCGGTGATGCCGGTTGCATCATCGAAAGGGTCTGTGGTGGTTTTGAGGTAGAGGAAAGGGAGATAAGAACCGCTAAAGACCGTATCACAGCGGAAAAGGCCCTTCTTTTCGTCAGCAACAGAAAGAGGCCGAAAACCCTCAGGTTTTTCGTAACGGGGACTACACCGGAGGAAATACTGGCCGACGCCATTTCTTCAGGTTGGAGCCACTGTATCCACGCCGTGAAAATCCATCCCAGGAACATCATCATGCGGCTTTATGGGGACCCCTTGCCGGTAATCAGTCAACTGGAACTAGAACTGCCTTCGTCCCGGGATGGCTTTCAAAAGCTTCTCTGGAGAAGCTCTGATCGAGGAGTGGCTCTTTGTTTTACCCAAAAGCCTCTGAACAGGCCGCTTTCGTCGGCTGACGTGTTCGAGGAAATCCTCCTGGTGGACCGTCCCTTCGATGAGCTCTACGCCCGACTCGAGGCCCGGGCCCTGGACCTTTTTAATGAGAGCATTGGCCGCAGGGACTGGACGGAAATGGAAATACGCATTTACGATGCCTACGACGACTACGCTCCTCACATCGAGAGGCTCCGCATTGCTTTGCGGAGCCTCCAAATAGGGCTCAATCTCGGAGAGGGATGGGGAAAGGACCATGCAAGGATCCTCATGCCCATACAGATCTACAGGGTCAGGATCTTGACCTTTGTCGCACCGGAAGACCTCAAGAAAGTCCTTGTCGGCCTGGAACACACGAAAAAGGGAGAGCGTTTCGTTGATATGGACCTCTTCGTGAAGGGCAGGAAATTCAGTTGGACGAGCCTGCAGGAAGAGGCTCCCCAGGGACGGACAGAACTGGGTGCACAGTTTCATTTTGACCTGTACGGAAAACTGACGGAGGAAGAGAAGGAGCACATCGAACGTCTCGAGCAGGAGGTTCTCGCTGCGCGAGCTGTCAACGGACAGGGAAAATGTCATGGGTAAAGTGTCTGTATGGGACAGGGAA
>JBKHBH010000045.1:0-15082 GCA_046542505.1 Thermovirgaceae bacterium
CCAGGTGGATGCTTTTACGGACCGCCCATTCGGCGGAAACCCGGCTGCCGTCTGTCTGATGGAAACCACACGGGAAGACGGCTGGATGCTGAAAGTGGCCCAGGAAATGAACCTGTCCGAAACGGCTTTCTGCCTTCCCCTTCACGAAGGCTACAATCTCAGGTGGTTCACCCCTGCCACTGAGGTCGATCTGTGCGGACATGCGACACTGGCGACGGCCCATGTCCTATGGGAGACCGGATTGCTGGAAACGAGCCAAAGCGCCCGGTTCAAGACCAGAAGCGGACTGCTGACAGCCCGCCTGGACGGCTCATGGATCCTGATGGACTTCCCCGCCGATTTCCCCCAAACCTGCAAGGCACCGCCGGGAATGCTCGACGCACTCGGTATTGAGAGGCCCGTCGCAATGACAAGGGGACGCTTTGATTACCTCGTCGAAATCAATGATGAACAGACACTCACAACGCTGAATCCCGATTTCATAAAACTTCGGCACATAGACACCCGGGGGGTCATCGTCACAGCGCGTTCGTCATCGAGGGACTGTGATTTCCTTTCCCGGTTCTTCGCGCCCGCTGTCGGGGTAAACGAAGACCCCGTCACGGGATCGGCGCACTGCACGCTGTGCCCCTACTGGTCCAGGAGGCTCGAAAAAACGGATTTCCTGGCCCGCCAGGTTTCGGCCCGCGGGGGACTCCTCAGAACGGAAATGAAGGATTCCCGGGTTATCGTCGGCGGCCAGGCCGTCACGGTTTTCTCCGGCGACCTGCTTGCCTGAGGGAAGCAGCATAATGAATGGGCGTTTGCGCCTCGGTCGGGAGGAATAACATGTCCCTTGAAAAAGTCCTGTTGCTTTTCGACAGAAAACATCCTTTCTGGACAAAAGAACTCATGGAATTGTCCGGAGAGGATCCATCCGCACTCACTCGACTTGAAGGAGAAGGATTGCTCGAAAAAATGGACGACGGGTTCGTGCTCTCCGACGCTGGACGGGAACGATTCAGGCGTTGGGCGGAAGAATCCTGGCTTGATTCCGAGCCGGCAGGTCTGCCGAAAGACACGCAGATCGAAAAGAGGCGGCTCGAGATCGCATTGAAATTCGACAGGGGATTCAAGGGGTTTCACGGTACGAAACAAATCTTTATCACCCCGGAGCTCTCCTTTTTCCCGAACCTTCAGGAAGACCGGCTTTACAATGTCACCTCGGGCGGTGTCCAGTGGCTCTTTCCTTCAGACCCGCTCGTTGAAGAACTGGTCGAGCGCTTCCCCAGGCAAAGACACCCCGCCGAAACGGACCTGGCGGCACTCGAAGACTGGATAAAGGAGAAAAACATCCCCTCCGGGACCTTCGTTCCCGATCTTCTGTGCCTCAACCAGTGCGACTACTCCTATTACTGGAGGCACACCATACCGACGGACCGGCACGGGTTCCTCAACAAGGACCGGCTTTTTTTGAGATTTTTGTCCGACCCGGCTTCACTCAGGCCCATCGAGGTCCTTCCCGACCTTGCCCGTTTCTCGCTTTTTTTACTGGACAACCGGCAGGTCTATTTGCCCGGCTGCTTTGACATCGATGTCCACGAGCAGACGGCTTTCACCTGGTGGTTCTGGGCCGTGGAGACCGGAGAGGACGCGAAACACGTCCTGCAAAAGCTCCGGCCTCTTGGAGACCTCCTAGCCGCACCTGCGGCACCCACGGACTTCTGGATCATAAGCCTCGAAGAGCTTCGGGCATATGACGAGAAAGCAGAGTCCTTCTACGAATTCGTCGATTCCGTTGCCGAAAGCGTGACAAGATAAGCCCACATTCTTTCTTTTTCAGGAACCTCTGAAGGCGCATAATTTGCATCTTGATCAGTTAAGCCACAAGAATCACTAAAACAATGAAAGAGCAGGATCACTCCGATAAATGCAATCGGGACAACCCTGCTTTCAATGCCCTGAAAGCGTCGAAGCGCGTTAAATTTATCCCATAAGGTTCATCAGTAATTTTGGCAATGTCAGCGAGAGTTCTGGAATGTAGGTAGTTAGGATCAGCACCGGGAGATAACCAAAAAGGATAGAGTACACAACAGGTTTGTAGTATTCCCTAATCTCGAGGTTGCCACCTATCATCCCTCCCATGTACAACAGTGGCGCCACTGGTGGCGTAATCAGCCCCATGCCCAGGTTAACACCACAAATGGCACCGAAGTGGATGGGATTGATTCCCAGCTTGACGGCTGCCGGGAGATAAATGATGCCTGCCAGAATCAACGCCGAACAATCATCCATGAACATCCCAGTGAGGAAAAGCAGAATATTGAAGATCAGCAGGATAATGATCTTATTTTCTGAGATGGTCAACAGCAAGTTAAGCAGTGCGCTGGGAACACCTTCAAGGATTAGGATACGGCTCAGAACGAAAAAGAAGAAAAACACCATCACAATTGAACCGGTGGTTTTCCCTCCATCAATAAGAGTGTTCCACAGAATGTTCATGTTCATGCTTCGGTAAATGAAAAACCCAAGAACTAATGCATAGACAGTAGAAACACCGGCGGCTTCCGTGGGTGTAAAGGCTCCACTGTAAATCCCAACTAGAATAAACAGAGGTAAAAGCAGGATCCATACAGCCTTCCTCGTGGCCTGCAGCTTTTCCTTTCTCGCCTCGGTTTTCGTGACTTCCGGAACAATTTGTATGGTCGGGATTTTACTGGTCATAACTTTGTTGATAATGCACAGCAAAATGGTCAGGATGACACCAGGAATAAAGGTCGCCGCAAACAGAAGGGGTATGGAGACTCTTCCGGCGATACCGAAAATGATCATGCTTGTACTCGGGGGGATAAGCAAAGAGAGAACACTCGAAGGTATCGCGATTCCGGTACTGTATCCTCGCGGATATCCCTTTTCCTCCATAGCGGGGATCAACATGCCGCCAATGGCTGCCATCGCTGACGTCGCGACGCCGCACATGGCGCCGAAGATGGTGTTCGTCAGGATGAGAACGTATCCCAGCCCTCCTTTCTTTCGCCCGATGAATGAATTAACGAAATCGATCAACAATTTCGCCAGCCCGCCCTGGTTCATCAGTGATCCGAGAAGAATGAAAAGTGGCAATGCCATCATGGCGAACATGTTCAACTTGTTGAAGGAAGCGCTCAAGGCTCCTGTGATCCTGATATCATATATCCCACACAGGATGAACCCACCCAATCCAAAGGCGAACCCTACAGGCACGCCCGAGAACATTAAAAGAACGACACCGACGAGGACTGCTATCAGAAAGGTCACTTGAATCTCTCCTTAAATTTTACTGTTGGTTACTTGAATTCTTTCAAAATCTGACTGAAGAGATGAAATACCATCAGAGCGCTGCCTGCGACTATGGCGGAGAAACCGACGTTTTGTGAAATCATGAACACCGGTGTCGTTACATTGGATTCAGCCATCCAAAGAGCGTAGTGCAGGGTGTAGTAAAACAGAATCCCTGCGGTAATCATTGAGACAAACAGGCTAAAGATACGGCAGCCTCTCCTGATCCGGGAGTTTTTCACGAAGAGGAACAGGATGTCCACCTTGATGTCGCTCTGTTCGTGAACACAATAGGCACTCCCGATGAAATAGAACCAGCTAACGACCAGTATCGATATCTCCTCGATGCCAAAAAGCGGTGCGGAAAAAAGATACCGCAGAAGAACCTGCACAAACATGGCAAGTGAAATGAAAAGGCCCGAGAGAAAAATAAAGACCTTTTCGCCCTTTACGATATAATACGAAACACGGTCGATAAAACCGAGATCCCTACTCATTGTTAGCGAACCCCTTCCTGCAAATTTCTCGATAGCTACGCCGCTACCGGTAAAGTCACATTACCCCGGTGCATTTTTGTCATTTTTCAATCTCACCGGTAAGCTTGAATGTCGCCGGACATTTCCCCCTACCGAAACTCTTCCGAATTATTTGTTCCATCAGACTGTTCCTTCCTGTTCTTTCCTTTCATCCGCTTGACGCAACAACTGCAGAATATGCCCTTCTTACGATCCGATATCCTTTCCCAAAGGTTTTTGCTCCATTGGTTCATTTTAAAAATTATTATCAATGTGTACAGGTGTACGTTTTGGCTCACCATCTTTATTTTATGGTTCTAAAAAAAGCGGTATCGGGGTAATATGCAACGCTGCCAGTGGCTTGAGCGGACCATGTGAACCTGCGTCAAAACACCGGCAATGGCGACAAGGTCAATGGGTTCCTGGAAAAGTGCAGAGCAAGCCTTATCGCCATTGCCGTTTGGTTCATCGCTAAAGGAACCTTTTGCTGGTCACAAGATCCTTTTCAGGAAGCTTAATCCTACTACTCGGTCGGCAACGGTTCAGCCATTTCCCTGACTTTTTCCATGAACTCTTCGCTGTACATATTTTCAGCAGCCCAGCTCCAAACATTTTCACGAGCGGCTTTCATGTTGGCTGCCAACTGCTCGTCAGTCAGTTCAATAACCTCGACACCTGCTTCTTCCATTGTTGCGATGGCATTTTGCTGGGTCTCGATGGCTCTCTCCCACTCAATGTCGATTGCCTCAGCCAAGGCTTTCTCAAGGATCTCCTGATCCTCGGAGGACAAGGAGTTCCAGAGATCAAGATTGATGATCCACGGTGCGGCATAGAAACCATAATTGTAGTTATACTGATATTTCACGACATCTTTAAACAGGGCAACTTCGCCATACACGGCGCCCATGGCTGCATCGATAGTTCCAAGCATCAACGCGCTGTGGATTTCACCCCAGGGCATGGAAAGCGTCTTGAAACCGAAGCTCTTCCCGGTGATTTCCTCAAGCTTCGCAGGCATAACCCTGGTCTTGATGTTTTTTAGGCTTTCGTGTCCGGGCATGGGAGTGAAGTCCTTGTTTGAAACGACAAGTGAAAAGCCTTCTGGACCTACTCCAACGCAGTGTGTGTTGTTTCGGCGGCTGATTTTATTGAGCAGTTTTTCGCCTTCGCCACCCTTTTGGTAAAGTTTCTTGGCGCCTTCCCAGCTGTGAACGAGGTAAGGCAAACGGACAAATTCCATTTCGGGGTCAAAGGAAGACGAAGCAGGCGAAAAGCACATGTCTAGGCTGCCTTCCTTGACGTGAACCTGCTGGGTTTCCCAATCTCCAAGAAGGTCCCCAGCAAAATGTTTGATTTCGATCCTGCCGTCTGATAGCTCGGCAACTCTTTTCTTGAAGTGTTCCGCAATCCTATAACCCGGAAATTCTTCACCGGTCTGGTACTGTCCTAAGTCAATCGTAATGTCCGCCGCGAGAGCTGCGCTCGCAAAAGCGGCGAGCAAACAACCACACAAGATAACACTTAGCATTTTCTTCATAATCAGCAATTCCTCCTTCGCGTTTTAAAACTTTTTCGGGATTCCGCCTTTATGCAACCATATATCCCCTCCCCTGTTCCAAAAATTCTCGTATCTGCTCCTGGTTGCCCGTCGAAGCACCGGCCGTCTTCACTTTCCGTCCAGTGCATCGGTACTCGCTTTTTCAAGGCCAAGGCGTCCCTGAACGGCGACGAGAGCCTTTTTCCATGGGGTGTATCCATCTTCGTTTAGGATCGTTTTCAAAGCCAACTCGTTTAGGCCGCCTTTTGTTGTGTATTTTTCAAGCAAGGCATCGAAATCATCCGTTTTTTCTTCTTTTATGAGCAAAGAAAGGCTCTGGAACATTTCAGCCGTGTACGAAACCGCCTGTTCCCTTGCCATCCCCAGCTGCTCGGCCCACATCACGGTCTCTTGGATCAACCGGTAATATGGCACCATCAGGCTGGTGACGGCCGTGAGAATATCCAGTTCTCTCTCGCTTTCCACGGTAACTACTCTGCCAATGCCGGAGAATAGTTTCTCCACCTCTTGATCTCCTGGATAAAGGACTATGGGTCCTATATGTCGCGAATTGTAGGGCAAAGGGGCAGACCGTAACAGCTTTTTGGCTTGAGTAACGCAACTGCGTAATTCCAATAACCGGATTCCCGCAAGAAGGCTCACGATTTTTTGGTTATTTCTGAATCGAAGGGGGCAAAGGACCTTTTCCATCAGATGCGGCCGGATTGACAGGAAAAGGCATTCACTTTCGTCTACCACGCTCTGGTTATTTGAAGCAACGTGAACTTGATTAAATTTTTCAGCCAACATCTGCGCCCTCTCGGTGTTTCTCGGGGAAAGGAAAACCCGGTCGGGGGGGGTGTCGCTTGTACACAAACCAGTCACGAGTTTCGTCGCTATTTCCCCTGTTCCCAGGAAACCTATGTTCATTCCCACATCCCCCGATCTTTTTGTGCTTTATTTCTCATTCTTGCGGGTATCCTAACATTGCGACGGAAAATACAGTATTTTCTTGTAAAAAGGACCAGGATTTCTCGAATCGTAGGATTTTCCAGAGGTCATTTCTCATTTCCGGATACACGTATCGGCAACGCCGTCCCAGTTTTCCGCAGGGCCTCGGCCTTCTCCTCCGCCCAGGCGACACTCGCCGAATCGAGGCCCTTAAGCACGTAAGGCAGGCCCAAAAAACCGTAGGTGTCCACTCCAAACCTGTGGTATGGCAACAGCTCAAGATACCGAATCTTCTTCAGGTTGTTGCAAAATTCGAGGGTTTTTTCCAGGTTTTCGTATGAATCATTCCGCCCAGGAACAAGAGGTATCCGAATCACGAGCTCGACGTTATATACAGATGCGTCGATTCTCTTGATGTTTTCCAGTATCGCTTCGTTCGGAACCCCTGTGAGTTCCTCGTGCCTTCCGGAATCGAAACACTTTATATCAGTATACACTGTATCAAGAAGGGGAAGATTCTCTTCATACCTGTCCCAAGGAGCAAAACTGCTCGTTTCCATTGCGGTGTTGATACCCCTTTGCTTGCAACCTTTCAAGATTTCCCTGCAAAAATCCGCCTGTTGTAAAGGCTCTCCTCCACTTAATGTTACTCCTCCGTTGGAGTGAAAGAAAAAGACTTCGTCCTTTTCAATTTCTCCGAGAACATCTTCGACATTCATCTTCTTGCCATAAGCCTTGAGGGCTCCTGTAGGACAGCTTTCAATACAGCGGAAACACGCAGTACACCGCTCGTTTCTGAGAAGAATCCCCTCTCCCTTGTGCAAGGACTTCAGGGCATTTTCAGGACAAACTTCGACACAGGTATGGCATTCTGTGCAAGAAGTTAAGTCATAGCCAATCTCGGGTTCAGGATTAATCGATTCCGGAGTGGAGCACCATTCGCACTGCAACGGGCAGCCTTTCAGATATACCACTGTCCTAAGGCCATCACCATCGTACATAGAGGTCCTTTCGAAGCGCAAGACCATACCAGTAAGATTCACCGGAACCATTCGTGAAACTGAAAGATCAAGATTGCAGCCCATTTGACAAATCCCCCTTACCTTACCGTCCCATCACTTGCAAAATGATGTCTCACGAGGTGGGGACCTTCTTATCTATTTCCTGAGTCGTGCGGCCAATGATTTCGTTCTGGACATCCTTCCCCAGTTCCACGAAGTATGCCGTGTATCCGGCAACCCTCACCAGAAGGTCCTTGTACTCTTCAGGCTTTCTTTGGGCTTCACGCAACGTCTTCTGGTCTATTACGTTGAACTGAACGTGATAGACTCCCAGGCTGCACATGCTCTTGAGTAAGGCCATGAGATTCTGCCGGCCTTTCTCGGACCCAAGCATTTCGGGTTCCACTTTCATATTGAGCAATGTGCCCTGGACGAAACGTCCATGAGGGATGCTCGCGATGGATTTGAGGACTCCACTGGGACCCTGGACGTCCGTCCCGCCCTGGGGGCTCACACCGTCAGTCAGAGGCAACCAGGCTTTTCTCCCCGAAGGGAGTGCTCCTACTTCCAGGCCAAAGGGGGTGTTGCCCGACACCGGCAGTATTCCCGGCGTCATCTTGCCAAACTTGCTTCGGTACTTTTCTATCTCGTCGGCGATATAAGTGAATATCTCGGAGGCGATGCCATCGACGTCCTCAATGTCATTCCCGAACTTGGGAGCATCTTTGCAAAGTTTATAAATCTCTTCGTATCCCTCGAAATCGTTTTCGATTGCCTTGAGCAGTTCAGCCATGGTCAACTTCCCGGACTCAAAAACCAGGTGTTTCACTGCCGCAAGACTGTTTACAAGGTCCGCAACACCGATGAGGATGATCCCGTTACCTGTATTGTATTTTGCCCCACCCCAAGCGTAGTCTTTGGCTTTTTCAATGCATTCCTTGAATGAAAAGGACAAGGCGGGTACCGGACGGTTCATGCAAACCTCATCGATCAGGTGACTGCCTTTGACGACAACTCGGATCATGTAGGCCAACTGTTCTTTGACGGCTTTCAGAAACTCCTCGTAGCTCATGAAAGATTTTGGGTCCGGCGTCCCGATGGAGATTTTTCTGTCATACTTCCTGCTTCTGCCCCCAAGCATGACAAGCTCAATAGCACTTCCGAGGTTGATGTCGGCGAGGGCCGTATATGCCCGGAGTCTTCCCATCAGGTTCGTTTCAACGCACCCGCAGGGATTCCAGTCATAGGCCTCCTGCAGGGGAACACCCTTGTTCTGGAGCATCCTGATGCCAATCTCGTCATTATGAAAGGCAGGGAATCCGGTGCCGAGACTAATAAGGTCTACGACCTTGCGAAGGAACTTGTTCGGGTTCTTCGCCATGTTGTAACGGACAGACAATGACGGTTGATAAAGCCGAACATCCATGGTGGCCTGCAAGATCATGTAAGAGAGATCATTCACCGCGTCTTGCCCCGTCTTGTCTACTCCACCAACACAGACGTTCTGGAACATGGGGTACCCAGCGGCAAATTCGGCGGTTACTTTATCCTGGAACAGGCAGGGTTCGCTGAACTTTATCCAGAGGCAATCGAGAAGCTCCTGGGCTTTTTCTGGGGTGATGCGGCCTGCCTCCAAGTCCTCCTTGTAGAAGGGCCATAGATACTGATCCATTCGCCCCGGGTTGTAGGATGCAGCATTCTGTTCCATGAAGATGCAGATCTGGTACAGGTAGAGTGACTGGAGGGCTTCCTGGAAAGTTCTTGCCGGCTTTGCTGGAACCTGGCGGCAGGATTCTGCAATGATCTCCAGCTCTCGCTTTCTCGCGCTGTCCTCTTCTGATGCCGCGAGGTTTTCCGCTTCCTCGGCATATCGTGCCGCAAGAATGCGCATTCCTTCTGCCACAACAAGGAGAGAGTCAAGATAAACACCCTCTTCATAAGCACCAGGGTCCGTTAAATCTATTTCCTGTTTCCGGGCAAGGATTTCCTGCTCTATACCGGAGACTCCTTTGTTGATTATCCGCTGATAGTCGGCTGTCGTTTCTCCAAACCCCCTAACAGCCTTCCTGTCGATAAACACGGCACCGTTATCCTTGAGAGCTGCCACGTCTTCCGGAACCTGGGCGAGCCACTGCTCGTAGGTGGAACGTCCCTTCCAGTAAGGCCTGATGACTTCCTTGAAATACTTCTTGTCTTCAGGTGACAGATAAAAGGGGTCGTAAGGGCGGTTGCTGATTGTTTCCAGCTCATCATCCAATATGGACCAACAAGTATCTGGATTGAGAATGCCTCCTCTGAGCTTGCTCCCCGCACAGCCGACGATCAATTCGTCCGGGAAAACCGTGACATCCTTCCTTTTACATTGTTCGCGAAACGCCTTGGCCTTTCTCAGAACAAAGGGCTCACCTTCGGTCTGCATAAAACTTTCTGTTGTTATTCTCGCGTTTTCAAGGTCCATCTCAGGCCTTATGCTCAGAACTCGCGTCTTCAGGCGTTCCACTCTGTCCATATAAGAAGGCCGTTCTGCTCTCTGTGTCAATTCAAGCACTCCCTTCAACAATCACGCCGCCGAAACCCTCTCGAAAGAATCTGACGTAAAAAAACGTTACACATACCGAATTCCTGTTTTTTTAAAAAACTAGACAATTAATTTGGAGCCCAAATATATTTTGGGATCCCAGGTATTTATCTTATATACCCCCAAGAGTTCGTTGTCAACATGGGATCCCATGTAACGCGAACTTCGTCGGCGTTTTCTACATCGGGTCTTTCTCTAATACAAAGGGAAAAGAAACCAACCCTCCACCAGTTTCTGGTGGAGGGTTGGTTTCCTGCATCGTTACCTAAAAAGGAGCTGAAGGGGCTTCAGGCTCGGGTAACTTTTCTGAGTGCCATTTCCAGACCCGCCTCGAGGTGTTCCTTGCGGAGGATGTCCCAAGCCTCGAAAAAACTTTTCTCCCTGACCGCCTGAACAAACCTGTACATGCCAGCAATCGTCTGCGTTACATGATTGGCTGTTTTTTCCGACATCATTCCAATGCGGATCAGCTCTTCCCTATTGGCCTGGTAAAACCGGTCAATCCTCCGATTGTCCAGCGCTCTCACGATCTCGGCATGAAATTGCGTATCCTGGCACTCCCATTCGAAAAGGTCATTCTGGGCCGCCTTGACCCTAACCACGATTTCCTCGAGCCAATAAGATGCTTCCCAGGTACGTTCATCATCAAAAATCTTTTGAAGTCCATTTTTCTCAATAATTCTCCTGATTTGGTAAATCTCGTTGACATCTTCAGCAGTGATCTGCCTGACTTTAATCTTTTTCCGGAAATCTGCCTCAATCCAGCCTTCGCTCACCAGTTGTTTGACAGCCATACGTATCGGCATCCGACTCATTTGAAGCTCCTTTGCAAGCGAAGCTTCGGACAGTGGCTCACCCGGAGGATAGGTCAGGTCAAGGATTCTACGTTTGATTATCTGATACGCCACGGAGAAGAGCGATTTGCCTGACGAATCTGCTGAAAGGACAGGATTCTTTTGTTCTTCCGTAACTTTTTTGTAAACGATGAGAATCCTCCTCCAATATGCCGCACCAAAAAGCAAATCCCGGGATCTGGTCGGGTCCAGATTGGCGACATCTTGCCCGGATACATAAAGGCTAAAAGGCAAGACGAATATTAGCATTGTCACTTCGTGGTGTAAAGATTCGAGTTAAAGTTACATAAACGTTACACACCCCCGTGAACTGATCCAACGGAAGCACCAATGTGGTTTGCAGACAATCTACCAGTACGAAACCTTTTACACCTTCACTCGCGAATAAAACGTCCACAAAAACGATCGCAATGTTTGTTGTACGAATCACAATTTCCGTCACGAAGCGGTTTTCGACTCATTACAACGAGTGGTCGTTTCGGGTTGTGTTATAATTATTTACACCTTTTTGAGCAATTCGTATCATTTCCAAAAACCTGAGTGATTGACACGGAGGTGATGGGTTTGTCGAAATCGAGATTATAAAGGAAGATGGCTCTCCTGTCCTTATGGTAAAACGGCTTTCGCAACCTGACTAGAAATATGTCGCCTGAAGATTTACCTCTTTAAAAAGAACCCTTCTGCATCCCTAGAGGCGAAACCCGGCAACCCAAAAACCGGGTAAGCAATAACCCAGATAGAACCAACCAAAAAAGAACTAATCAGTAAAAATGGGATTTTTGGCTGACCCTGGAACAGTCCGGGGCTTACAACAGCTGAACTTTTTACAGTTCTTTTATTCAAGAAAGGAGAATGTTATGAAACGCATCATTACGGCTCTTCTAATCTTCTGTTTTTCGGCCCTTCCGGCCGCAGCCAACGACAGGGTGATCTTTACCGACTGGAGCTGGGAAAGTGTCCAGGTCCACAACAGGATCGCCGGATATATCCTCGAAAAAGGCTTCGACCGTGAGGTCCACTATGCCTTCTCGGAAGAAATTCCTGGCGTGCTCGGCATGGAGCGCGGCGATTTTCACATCGCCATGGAGGCATGGATCGACAATGCCCCCGGTCTCTTCGACAGGGCCATGAAGGGCGGCGACATCGTGAACCTGGGACGGAATTTCCCCGACGCCCCCCAGGGCTGGTACGTTCCCACCTATGTCATCGAAGGCGACCCCGAGAGGGGAATCGAACCCATGGCACCCGATCTGAAATCCGTGAAGGACCTGCCCAAATACTGGGAAGTCTTCAAGGATCCTGAGCAGGACAACAAAGGGCGCCTCTACAACGGCCCATCAGGCTGGAACGTGAGCGTCGTCAATGAAAAGAAAATAGAGGCCTACGGCCTTGAAGATACCTACGTAGCTTTCTATTCAGGCTCCGCCAGCGCTTTGGCCACGGCAATCGCCTCGAATTATGAAAAGGGCAACCCCGTTTTGGCCTATTACTGGGAACCCACGCCCATCATCGGCATGTACGACATGACCAAGCTAGAGGAACCTCCCTACGATCCTGAAATCTGGGATTCCACGGGTGGTTGCGGTTTCCCGACCTGCCGGGTCCAGATCATCGCAAACAAGCGATTCATCGAGGCCAATCCCGAAATTGAAGCTATGCTTCAACGTTATGAGACGACCCTCGAACAGACCAACGCAGCCTTGGCATACATGCAGAAAAACGAAGCCGACGTCATGAAAGGCGCCATCTGGTTCTTGAAAAACCACCCGCAGGACTGGAAAGCGTGGGTGGACGACGAGGCAAAAATCAAAAAGATCGAAAATGCTCTTGAGAAGGAAACCCTTTAGGGTTAAACCCTTTCTCGCAAAGAAAGACGAAAAAATGGAGGAATCCCCTCATG
The DNA here is from genome assembly GCA_046542505.1 of Thermovirgaceae bacterium. Classification (GTDB taxonomy): domain Bacteria; phylum Synergistota; class Synergistia; order Synergistales; family Thermovirgaceae; genus UBA1876. Next base: position 12,634 of record JBKHBH010000045.1, read on the forward strand.
GGTGAAAACAAAAACCTTTCGAAGACGCGGCAGTTGCCGCGTCTTCGTTTCCCTGACCTGAGAAAGACCTGTGAGGACTTCGTTGACTGGTCGGCACCTTTTTTGAACGGGACGGAACTTGCCGAAACAGACCGCGTAGTCAGGGACTTTCTGGCCCCCCACGGACCGGGACATGCCTTGCAGCGCGCCCTGGAGGAGACCCTCCAGGAGGATCCTTCCTTTCTGGGACACATACCGTATTGGAACAGGTGGTACCTCGCCCAGGATGCGCCTTTGGGCTTTGAGACAAACCCATACTACCTTCTCGACGTTGAGCCCATGGACCCCTTGCGTCAAGCGGCGGAGCTCACATCAAAGGCAGTCGCCTTTTGCCTTTCCATCGCAGACGGGACTCTCGAGCCTGATTATTACAACGGGCGGGCCCTTTGCATGAAGCAGTACTCTTCGATATTCGGAGGTGTGCGGATCCCCCGGGAAGGCCCCGACAGTTTTACCAGCCACGCATCCGGCCGCTGCCGGAAGGAACTGCCCGGACATATCGTCGTGCTGCGGGGAGGGAAAATCTTCACCCTCGAGGTTCTAGACGACGAGGCGCGCCCCTGTGGCACTGACTCCCTCGAAAAAGCCTTTCACCGCATCACGGAACTTCCACGCAACCCACAGATCCACGCGGGAGTGCTGACAACCCTGAAAAGGCACGAATGGGCCCATCTCCGGAATGACCTTCTCAAGGCACACAAAAACAATGAAGAGGCTCTCAAATCCATTGAAAGCGCTCTTTTTGCGGTCTGCCTGGACGACGCGGCGCCTGCCGACATCGAGGAGGCGGGCCGGCTCCTTTTAAGCGGGAACAACAGGTGGTACGACAAGACCCTCCAGATCGTCGTCTTCCGCGACGGCCAGGCCGGAATCAATTTCGAGCATTCCCACCTCGACGGGCTTCCGCTGACGCGGCTCGCGAGGACTCTGGCACAAAAGGCCACAAAAAAAGAGACTACGACCGCTTGGATTCCCTCCTTCCGAGAGGTTCCACTGGCGCTGACCACGAAACTGCGTGGTCATATCGAAAGGGCGGACAGGAAGCTTGAAAAACGGGTTTCGAAACTGGGGACACGACTTCTTGAACTTCCCGTCGGCAAAGGGGATATCAAACGATGCGGAGTCAGTCCCGATGCCTTCGTCCAGATCGCACTCCTTTTGGCCTGCCGAAACCATTGGGGCCGGTGGGTCAGCACATCTGAAGCCGTGATGCTTCGCCTCTTTGAAGGAGGAAGGACGGGCGTCATGCGAACTCTTACACCTGCGGCCCTTGCTTTCTTCACACTTCTGGAATCACCTGCAGCAGCCTCACGGGCACAGGCGGAAGCACTCCGGAAGGCTTCAGAGGCTCACGCGCGGCGCATCAACCTCTGCCTGGAAGGACACGCTCCAGAGGAGCACCTCCAGGCCCTTCTGGCGGTCCACCTGCACAGAGGCGAAAGGGACAGGACGCTTCCTCAACTTTTCGCCAGCGTGTCCTGGAAAAGGCTGCAGGAAACTTTCGTTGCCACAAGCACAACGCCGCCCGAAGGTCTGAGACTTGCGGGTTACGGCCCTCTATCGGAAGACGGCTTCGGCGGAAGATACATGAAGACCGACCCACACATCCTGTTCAATCTGAGTTTCTGGAGGGGGAGCGCTTCCGACCCGGAAAGTTTTGCCGAATCCCTTTGCAGCTCCCTGGAGGAAATGTTCTCCGTTTTTGAAGACGTTCCAACAGAGGACCAGAGGCGATAGTAAAAAGCAGATTGAAATCTTTGGGACGGAGCGTTTTTCAAAAAAAGCCTCATGCAATACAATAGATCTGTATCGTGGCAACCTTGCGCCCGGTTGCTTTCCGGGAGCTGGTGTCACAAACTCTGAGTTGAAAGGAGGACGTTCCATGACATTCATTATCCGCTCCGCAGCGTTCGAAGGCGGAGGAAGGATTCCGCGCGATTACACCTGCGACGGCAAGGATCTTTCACCTGCACTCCAGTGGCAGGGAGAACCTGAAGACACCCGAAGCTTCGCCCTCGTTATGGACGACCCCGACGCTCCCGTGGGAATCTTCGCACACTGGCTCCTCTGGAACATTCCCTCCACGACACGATCCATTCCCGAGGGCGGCTCGGCAGGGATGGAGGGACGCAACGGTTTCGGCCGGATCGGGTACGGCGGCCCCTGTCCTCCGAAAGGACATGGACCACACCGGTATTTCTTCAGGATTTTTGCCCTTAACGTGGAATCTGTCGACCTCAAAAAGGGAGCAACCCGAAAGGAACTGACCCAGGCCATCGAGCCCCACGTGCTGGCGACAGCGGAATGCATGGGCATCTACGAGCGTTAGCTGCAGCCGTCCGGCCAAAGGTGACCATCGAGTAGGGTGAGGCGGGGCGATCAATCTCCGCCTCATCCCTCTCACAGAACC
>JBKHBH010000136.1:0-2708 GCA_046542505.1 Thermovirgaceae bacterium
ATGGTGACGGAATACGACAGGGCCGCCCCCAACGGCACAGGCGCCGCAAAAGTCGGCGGCAATTACGCCGCGAGTCTCCTGCCCCACGAAGAGGCTGCCGAGAAAGGCTTCGCTGACACCATCTATCTCGATCCGGCCACCCACACGAAGATCGAGGAAGTCGGGGCAGCGAACTTTTTCGGCATCACCAGGGACAATAAGTTCGTCACGCCGAGTTCACCCTCCATCCTTCCCAGCGTCACCAGGAGGTCGCTCTTGCAGGTCGCCAAGGACTACCTTGGAATGGAAGCCGAAGAAAGGGACGTCTATATCGATGAACTCCAGGAGTTTGCAGAGGCCGGCGCATGCGGAACGGCGGCGGTCATCACACCTATCGGAGGCATCGAATACCAGGGAAAGTTTCATGTATTCTACAGCGAAACCGAGGTCGGCCCTGTCACGAAAAAACTCTACGACACTCTTGTAGGAATTCAATTCGGCGACATTGACGCACCGGAGGGCTGGATCCACGAAGTGAAATAGTCAGACACAAGCGAAGGCCAGGCATTTTCCGCCTGGCCTTCGCTTCGGGCCCTTGATGGGTCTGCCTTCACTCATTCCTCCCAAGGACCCTTTATAACCGGGACTTTTCCCGGGTGAGGACTTTATCTGTCTATTGCTCTCTTTGAGTAAAGTAATACTATATCTTTTTCGCGGACTTGTCAAGCGCCCATGAAAATCCCCGTATCTCATATCGTTTCCTGTGTGATAAAGGGAATTCTCGCTCATTATGAGGAGCTAACCCGGCGTTTCAAGAAGATCAAGGACGTCGACATGGCCTTCGCGATAAACGACGTTTTCCACACCATCTTCAAATGAAATGTCATCCTGTTGATTCTGTCTTTCACACATTGATTGGCATTCCCTTCGTGAAGTCGCGTCCGTTTACCTGAAAATGCTGAACCGGGAATGAAGAAATTTTATTTTTTTCCGCCGAGGATGTATCCTTTATGACATGTTAGGACGTTGGCTGCCATGGAGATTCCTAGTCAAGCGGGCGGCGAGGGCCCATGGTATTATTGATCCCCTCGCCTTGCTCGCAAGACTCAGACGTTTCACCCAACCCTCGGAGGTGCAGGAACCCATAGAGCTCCTGCGCGCGGGTATTATTTTTCATGCCCGGGGACTCATCAACACCAAGGCCATTCAGCACAACCTCGACTGGGTCTGGGCCTACTGGGTTGAGCGGCAGTTCAACCCGGACGATCCATCTTTTATCCCACGGGCTTTTTCCTTCAGTCATGTCAATCTGACCCACAGGAACTGGACTGCCGTCGGACATCCGGACCTGCCCCTTTATCCTCTTGTCGACCCCCGGGGCCTTGTCACCCCGCTCTACGACAGCTGGTCCATTGACTTTTGGCTTCTTTCGGAAAAGGGTGAAACCCTGCTTCCGTCAAAACTCGATGAAGTCCGGCAGGAGCTGGACCTTTCTCCCAACCTTTCAATAATAACCGAGGCATCTGATAGAAGGATGAAGATTTCGTCCCGTGCAACCCTTGTAATCGAAGAGGAATCACCATTTTTGAAAATAGAGGCAACCGGCTTTTGCCCGGAAGGTGGATGGCTTATCGCCGCTCTGAGGCCTTACAACCCGGAAGGTATCCAGTTTATTGAGAAAATCCGCTATGAGAAAGACCCGCCAAGCTTGGTCGTTGACGGCAAGACACCAGTCCTGTTCGACACTCCCCCCGAAAAGACTGTCTTTTCCGATTACTATGCCGGGGATGTGCTCAATCAGCTCTGGAAAAGTCACGAAAAAAAAGTCAGCTGCAAGGTAGGCCTGGCGACGGCGGCAGCGTTGTTCCCGATAGCAGGCGACGGCAACACGGCAGCAGTGCTCAGGATTCCCCTGGACTCTGACCTTCCCCGAAAAGCCTCGACCTACCTTATGACACCCTCTTCTCCTGCGGAAAAATCCTGGAAGGACGCCCTTTCGGTGACACCATCTTTGAACATTCCCGACGAGAGAATCCAGTTTCTCTACGACGCCGCCGTCAGGACCGTCATTATGCTCTCTGCCGACGACGTTTTTCCGGGACCGTACACATACCGCCGGTTCTGGTTCCGCGACGCCTGCCTCATGCTGAACGTTCTTTTGGCTCTGGGGTTGACGAGCCGTACGAAAAGAATCCTTGACACCTTCCCCGGCAGACAAAAATTTGACGGATATTTCCAGTCTCAGGAAGGTGAATGGGATTCGAACGGCCAGGTCCTCTGGATCATGAACAGGTACCAGCAGCTTACGGGAGAAAAACCCGATTCAAAATGGTTGGACGCCGTTGAAAAAGGCGCCAACTGGATCGTACGAAAACGGATCAAGAAGAAAGGAGCCGGACTGCACGCCGGCCTGTTACCGCCTGGTTTCAGCGCTGAACACCTCGGCCCCAATGATTACTACTACTGGGACGATTTCTGGGGCGTTGCAGGCCTCCGCTGTGCTTCTCGCCTTTTGGGACTTGCAAGCAATACAGAACAAAGCAGAAGATTCGACATCGAGGCTCGGGATTTCGAGGAAGCCCTTTTCGAAAGCATAGATAATATTCCCGAAAGCCGTTCCCAGGGCGCAATTCCCGCATCACCCTACAGGAGAATCGATGCGGGTGCCGTCGGGTCCATGGTGGCCGATTATCCCCTGCAGATCACACCTTCCGGTGACAGGCGCATCA
>JBKHBH010000006.1:0-50643 GCA_046542505.1 Thermovirgaceae bacterium
AAAGTGGTCCCGTCGAGATTAATCAAGGGACATTTTTGCTTTTTATCTTCTACAACTCGAACTGGCATTTTCCGCAGGGCGTTTTATAATCATTTGAAAGGGTTTCTGTTAAATCTACGCAGAGCCGCATATATCATTTGTTCACGTGCTGAACCTGTCCAGTTATCGCCACCCACTGTCTTTGCTGCTACTATCCATGTTTACAAGGGATTGCAGCCTGGGACAAGCAGGAAAAAGGAGAGCCTCCATGAAAGAATCCACCACGAAACCGGCGCTTCGGATTGCGCTTGTGTATGCTGCGGTTGCCGCAATGTGGATCTTCTTTTCGGCCCGGCTTCTGCAATTGTTTGTTCACAACCCCGACAGATACCTTTACCTTGAAATATACAAGGGCATGGGGTTTGTAGCGGTAACATCCTTTTTGCTCTATGTCATGATGAAGCACCAGTTCGGCCGTATGGAGGTGATGCACAGGGACAGGCTGGAAGAAGTAACACGGAAAGAAAACATCCTTCACCGCCTGGAGCATTACCTCAAGGTAAGCCCCACGGTGACATGGGCGGGGAAAGTCCAAGACGGGAAGATCCGTCCTGTCTGGTTCAGCGAGAACCTTCACCAACTGACGGGTTACTCACCCGCCGAAGCACTTGAGCCAAACTGGTGGCAAAAACATGTCCACCCTGATGACCTCCCCGGGATGGAGCACCAAATCTCAGGCCTTTTCAAAAAGGGAAGCCTGGGAAGTGAATACCGGCTTTTCCGCAAGGACGGGTCGGTGATATGGGTCCGGGAAGAAATACGGACGCCGGACAGGGGAAGACACGCCGAAGACGTGGTGGGGACATGGACGATCATCACAAGGCAAAAGGAAGCGGAACTCTCTCTTGCCGAAAACGAAAAGCAGTACCGGAGTCTCTTTGAAAATGCACCGGTGGCCGTTTTCATCAATCAGGACGATTTGGTTGTCATGGCCAACAGGGCCTGTTTGAGACTTTTCAAAGCGAAAGAACCGGCCCACCTTCTGGGGCGCTCGATTTATACACTGTTTCATCCGGAATTTCACGAGCTGATTAAAAAGCGTATCTCAATCATCCGTGAACAGAACAAAGAGGTTCCGACCATCGAGGAAAGAATCCTGACTCTCAACGGCGCTGACGTGGATGTTGAAGTCTCGGCTGCGCCCTTTACACTCCATGGGAAGCCCGCCTTGCACGTCATCCTGCAAGACATCACCGCGCGTAAGGAATCGGAACGCAAACTCAGGGAACTGAACGCCGAGCTGGAACAGCGGGTGGCCGAACGTACGGCCGAACTCGAAATCCGTAACCGGGAGCTTGAAACGTTCACCTACTCAGTCTCTCATGACCTGAAGGCCCCCCTGCGGGGTATCGACGGATACAGCCGCCTGCTTCTGGAAGACCACTTCGAAAGTCTCGACGAAGAAGGCCGGAGTTTCCTTAAGGTGATCCGGGAGGCATCCCAGCAGATGAGCCGGCTCATCGACGATCTGCTGGATTATTCGCGCATGGAGCGGCAACCCATGAAGGCAGGGTTGGTGGACCTCAGGAAACTGATCGATTTGACCCTTCGCGAACGAGAAGAAGAGATCTCCAAAGTAGGAATCGACGTCCAGATCAGTCTTCCCTTCGATACCGTCAGGGCCGATGAAGACGGGATAACCCTGGTACTGCGCAATTTCCTGGAAAACGCGGTAAAGTTCAGCGATCCTACGCGAGGTCCTGAAATCGAGATCGGAGGGAGAGAAAGCGACAGATCCTGGGTCATCTGGGTCCGGGACAACGGTATCGGTTTCGACATGTCTTTTCATGACCGTATTTTCGGCATCTTCCAAAGGCTTCACCGATCGGAGGATTACGAGGGCACCGGCGTCGGGCTGGCCATTGTCAAGAAAGCGGTGGAGCGCATGGGGGGCAAAACCTGGGCGGAAAGCAGCCCCGGTGAAGGTTCGACGTTTTTTCTGGAGATACCAAAATGACGCAAAAATGCCTGCGTCCCATCCTTTTGGTGGAAGACAACCCGCTGGACCTGGATCTCACTATGAGGGCCTTCAGCAAAAGCAGGCTTTCGAACCCCATCGAGGTCGCCCGTGACGGGGCGGAAGCCATAGCCTGGATGGAACGGTGGGAAGCGGGCCAAAAGGCGCCCGTCGTAATCCTTCTTGACCTGAAGCTGCCGAAGATCAACGGCCTGGAGGTTCTCAGGCAATACAAGACACGGGAAGTGTCAAAAAAGATCCCACTGGTGGTCCTGACAACTTCCGAAGAAGACCGCGATATCCGCAGGGCCTACGATCTCGGGGCCAATTCCTACATCGTAAAGCCGGTGGTATTTGAAAAATTCCTGGAAGTAACCCATCAGATCGAGATATACTGGCTGGCATTAAACAGGCCGCCCGAATGACGCTCCCTCAGAAAGCTGGTGGAAATTTCATGAAGGTGCTCTACGTGGAAGACGACTTGCGTGATACCGATCTCGTGGTAAGGGCGATGGCCAAAAGAGCCCCCCATATCGGGATCGATAACGTGACATCCATAGAAGAGGCACGGAAACGTCTGGAAGGGACCAGGCAATACGATCTGGTCCTTGCGGACCTGCACCTGCCTGACGGAACCGGCCTTGACCTTCTGAGAGAGATCAGAACCCGCGAAATCCCTATAGCCGTGGTGATTTTGACGGGCCACGGCGACGAGGAAACGGTTGTTTCCGTCATCAAGGCCGGTGCCGACGATTATCTGCCCAAGCGGCCCGGCTTTACCGATCTCCTTCCTCAAACCCTCGAAGACGCCTTCAACCGGTTCGATATTGTCCGGGCCCTCAGGGTCCGCCCGTTGCGGGTCCTTTACGCCGAGCATGACACGGCGGATATCGACCTGACCAGCAGGCACATAAAAAACTTCGCAAGGCATATCAAACTTGAGATCGCCGCCAGCGGGAAAGAAGCCCTTGAAAGGCTTCCGGCCTCTAAGGAAGAACCCTGCCCCTGGGATGTTTTCCTCCTCGATTACCGGCTTCCCGGGGAAAACTCCTTCGACGTGCTCAAGACCATACGTATCGAACGGCAACTGGACCTTCCCGTGATCCTCGTCACGGGCCAGGGGGACGAAGATATAGCCGCGCAGGCAATGCGCCTGGGTGCCGCCGATTACATCGTAAAGAACTCGAACTATCTCCATCGCCTGCCGGCGCTCATCGAGAGCGCATACAGCAGCGCCAGCATCAAACGGGAAAAGGCGGCCCTCAAAGAGAGCGAAAAACGATACAGGGAACTTTTCGAGGGGATGCTTCTCTCCCTGGGAAAGCTCACGGAAGTCAGGGACCCCTACACTTCAGGACATCAACAGCGGGTCGCGGACCTTGCCACGGCCATCGCAGGGAAAATGGAACTCGAACCGGACCGCATCGAGGGGATTAACGCCGCGGGAATCCTGCACGACATCGGCAAGCTCACCATTCCGGCGGAGATCCTCACGAAACCGGCAACGCTCAACGAACTGGAATACCGCCTGGTGAAGCTTCACCCCCAGACGGGGTACGACATTCTCAAGGAAATCAAGTTTCCCTGGCCGCTGCCGGAGATGGTGCTCCAGCATCACGAACGGCTCGACGGGTCAGGATATCCCCAGGGCCTTTCGGGGGAGGACATCATGCTGGAGGCAAGAATCCTGGCAGTGGCGGACGTCTTCGAGGCCATGTCGTCCTTCCGGCCCTACAGGGCAGCCCTCGGCATGGCGGAAGCCCTTGACGAGATTCAAAGCGGTTCCGGAATCCTTTACGACGAAAAAGTTGTGGCGGCCTGCGTCGAGCTGATAGAAGACGGATTCGATCTGGACAAGATGAACGAGTGACTTTGCGGTTTTCGTCCCGATAAACATGCCCGGCACCTACCGGGCGACCCCGGACCACCAGCCTTCCTGGGTACCGAATGACCTTTCCCCCGACTTTTTTTGAAACGCCCCGTTTTCTTCAATGGCAAAGTTTCTTTCGCCCCCATTGGGGCCACTGCTTCAGACTCCCTGGTGGCTTCAAATCTTTTGCTAATTTTGCATGTGGTGTAAAATACGGGCAATGCTTTAGTATAATGAATATCGTTTTCATTTCAACGCCAATCATCACTTTGAGGAGGAATCATTATTATGGAAAACCGGTCGGGTCTTTTGTCCTTCGGTGCTCTGGCAATCATTTCGGCAGCGTTGTTTTCGGGACATTTCGGCGTTGGTGACGTCATCTTCCCGCCGATTCTCGGGAAAGACTCAGCAGCATCCTGGCTCGTGGCGGCCTTGGGGTACGGGATCATCAACAGCCTTGGCGTCATGGTGGCTTACCTTGCCGTCGCGCGCCAGCAGAAAACGCTGCTGGAGATGACGTCGAGGACTCTCGGAAGGACCTTCGGAGTGGTCTTCACGACGATTTGCATGCTCATCATCGGGCCTGTCTTCATCCTGCCCAGGGTGTCATCGGCCACGCACGAAATGGCCGTGGCGCTCTTTTTCCCGAACTTCCCCCTGTGGGGCACGCTGCTCGTCTTTTTCGCACTGAACTTCTGGGTAGCCTACAACAGGGCCCAGGTCATCGACCGGCTCGGCAAGTACCTGTCGCCTGCGCTGATTGTTTTCATGGCCATCCTGATCATCAAGGGAATCCTCTCGCCCATCGCATCGGTGTCTGAAACAGGCTCCGAAAGTCCTCTCGCCGAGGGCATCCTCAACGGATACAACACCATGAACGCCCTGGGAGCATCCCTTTTCGGAGGATGGGTCCTGAAGGAGCTCAGCATGAGGGGCATTCCGGACAAATCGGACCAGGCCAGAAACCTCTATGTCATCGGGCCCGTGGTCGCCCTGGGCCTGCTCATTACATCCACGGGGATCACCTACCTGGGAGCCACGGCAAGCACAGCCTACCCCGAAGCCCCTATCGGCGTCTACACGGTCATGATCGCCGAAGGGCTCCTCGGGACTGTGGGCAAGGCCATTTTCGGCGCCCTGCTGGCCTTTGCCTGCTTCACCACTTCCGTCGGCCTCACCTCCACGGCAGGCGACGTTTTCAGCGAAATGACGGGCGGGAAGCTTTCATACCGCGCAATCGTTGCGGCGTCAAGCTTCACGGGCTTCGCCATAGGGCTGGTAGGGCTTTCCAAGATAGTCGGCTATACCGTCCCCTGGCTGATGCTGATCTACCCCGCCATCATCGTCCTTCTGGTGGGTAATCTCTTCGATTTCGGAAAGGCGAAACTGGCGATTCAGACAGGCGTTATAATAGCAATCGTCCTCAGTGTGGGGGATTTTCTCACAGGTATGGGTTTCGACGGCAATTTTCTGAGCGCCATGACGTCTCGCTTCCCCCTGGCGGCCCAGGGGATGGCCTGGCTCGTTCCAGCTCTCATCGGTGCCGCCATAGCTTTTGTCTTTTCCGGCATGACAAGGAAAACGGCCTGATTCAGGAGGTGGTCTCGTGAAGTTCACAAAAGAAACAGATGCGGTACGGATCGTCACGATACTTGACGATTACGCGGGATATGAAACGCCCTTTCTGGCGCAACACGGGATTTCCCTGCTCGTAGAAGTGGAAAACGGCGGCAGCTGCCAAAGGATCCTCATGGACACCGGGCAGTCGGCCCTGCCGATTCTCCACAATCTAAAGATCCTGGGCATCGAGCCTTCTTCCATCGACGCCGTGGTCCTTTCCCACTGTCACTACGACCACACGGCGGGACTTGCGGAAACACTCGAGGCCATCGGGAAAAAGGAGCTTCCGGTGATCGCCCACCCGGGGATATTCCGCCCCAACTACATCTTTGATCCCGTTATCCGCAACATCGGCGTCACCAGGGAAAACGGCCGGGAGGCCATCGAGAGAGCCGGGGGCGAGCTCGTGCTGGTCGACGAGCCTTTCGAAGTCGCCCCCGGCGTGGTCGCCACGGGAGAAGTACCCCGAAAGCGCGACTTTGAAAAACAAGGGATCGGCACCTACAACATCGAAGGCGGCAAGGTCACACCCGACGAAATCCGGGACGACCTCTCCCTGGCAGTGAACGTGGCCGGCAAGGGGCTTGCCGTGGTCTCCGGCTGCAGTCACGCCGGAATCATCAACATCATCGACTGGTCGAAGGAGATTACGGGCAAGGATCGGGTTGATGTGGTCATCGGCGGGTTCCACCTCATCGAGGCGACACAGGAGCGGATTGAAAAGACCGCCGCCGCCCTGGTGGAACTGGACGTGAAAAAGATCGTCACGGGACATTGCACGGGGCTGCCGGCTCTTTGCGAGTTCCGCAGCGTTCTCGGCGAACGTTTCGAGCAGCTTCACGCCGGAACGATTATCGAGATTTAAACTCCTCCACCCCTTCGTAGGGGGACATGACAGGCGAGGCGGCGTCCCCGGAGGCGCCGCCTCGCCTGTTCGTCAGACAGGAAGGTGGGCGGCGATGTTCCCAAGGTGCTCCTCGATTTTTACCTGGAGTTTTTCCGTGTTCTTTTCGATGGCGTCGGCGCTGTTGCGGATGGTGGAAACCTTGGTAAAAATGTCCGAGGCATACCGGAGCGCTCCGCTGATATTTTCGATCTCGCTGCGGATGTAATCGGCGTCCACTGCCTGTTCCTCTTCCTCGCGGACTCGGGAGACGATCAGTGTCCGGGCGATCCGGTAGGCGGCATCAAAAAAAAGCAGGGGGCTTCCCTCGGCGAGGTGTTCCTCGTCTACAGTGACGATAAAGTCGTTGCCGTACCTGTAGAAATCGTCCACTTCCGGGGGCTCCATGCCCTTGCAGAAGGCGAAGATGCCGATCACTGCACCGCGGTTTTTCTTGGCCCTGTCAAGCTCTTCAATGGTCTTCTTGAGAGTGTAGCCGGAGGCTTTTTTTGCCTCGAAGACGATAACCTTCCCGGGGGCGCGGGTGGTTTCCCCAAGGCGGACCACGTAGTCACCTACTTTTTCGTAGGCCACGAGGCCTTTCGCACCGGAGGTGTTTTCCGACTCGTCATCGAGTCCCCGCGCAAGCGCGGCAAGATGGTCGTAAAGGGCCGTCTCGAAATCCCGGCCCTTGGCGGTGCCCCGCTTCGCCTCTTCGAAGCGTCCCTTTTCCTTCTCGAGCAGGCTTTTGATCTCGGCGTAATGTTCCGAGGTCGACTTCTGAAGCTTTTCGATCTCTTCCCTGAGAGACCGCTTGAGACGGCTCAGGGAGCTCGTTTCGTCGTCCAGGGAGAAAGATTCGAGGATACGGCCGGAACCTTCCTTGAGGATACCCTCCACGGCCTTTTCGATGCGGCTTTGAAGCCCTTCCCTGTTGGCGGGGTCGATCTGCCGCCCCAGATAGCTGTTGGGCCCCACCTTGCCGTCCAGGATGTCGCATAGCTTTCCTTTTTCCGAATTGAAATAGGTTTCAAGGATCCTCGAAACGCTGCCGTTTTCACCGAAATGGCGTTCGATGCACAGGGGGACAGATCCGCCTTCGGTTCGGAAATATTGCTCCAGCCTCTGTTTCAGGTCATCCCTGAAGCCGGACATTTTTTCGTCCATTTCCCGCTCGACCTGGCGAAATTTCTCCTCCACCACCCGGGTATCCAGTGACGGCGACGCAGACTGGATGGCTATGACACCCACCTTGAGGGCATCCAGGGCCTTTTGCGGTCGTTCGTCATCTGAAAACCGCTGGAGATATTCGTAAACGACATTATCCGTGACCTTCAGGGTGATGGTCATCTTTTCTTCCGGCACTTCCCATTCCGTTTTGTTCATTGCGGCACCTCCGTCAAGCGAAACTTCCGATCAAGTATATCAAGACAGCCCGGGCCAAAGGACAGCAAAAAAGCCGGACCCCACAGGAAGAGGCCCGGCCCCGTGAAAAGTCCGGCGTTGTCACTGTCCTTTCCAGCCATGTTCCAGTCCGCCGCCGGCGGTGCGTTTCCAGGGAAGCCAGATGATGCCGAAAAGGCGCAGTGACAGGTCCCCGGCCTTCGGACTGATGACGATTTCTTCAACGGGGACGTTGCCGCCCGAGGTTGCATGGAGAGCATCGATTTCCTTCTGGATACGGGCCTCCAGGTCGGCGATCTCCGCCTCGACGGACTGGGACTGCACCGTTTCCTTCGCTCTCGCGAAATCCTGATGCTTCTTTTTCATTCGGCCCGCTTTGGACAGGGCGGTGCCCATTCTGGAAGCGGAGTAGGTATTGATCTTCCGTTCCAGAAGGGCACCCGCTATGGCCGAGTCGAATGGAATCACCGCGATACTTGATGAACCTGTTAAAGCATACGCTGCCCGCGGCCTGACGAATAGCACGGAGATTCGGGGCCCACAAAACAGGCGGCCCAGCCGGGCCGCCTGTGAAACATTTCTTGAAACACTTTTTTATGGACCCCTGAAATTTATCCCTCCGCGTTTTCCTTTGGGGGAAGTTCTTCGAGAGGCTCTTCCATAAGGTTCCCATGCCTTCTCAGAAGGGGCAAATCCATTTTTGCGACAAAATCCTTCAAACGGTCGGCCGCCACAAAGGCTGAGCCATCTTTCCATTTCACATGGATCCATTCATCAGGAAAATCCGCCGGGGTCCCTCCAGAAACGGTCCAGCCACGTTCCCTCGCTTCCGCCGCAAGGGGAGGAGCCTCCTCCCCGGGCAAGGACACACGAGCGTCAGGCCAGTATCCGTCATTGCCCCATTGGTATGTCCGTGTACGAAACCCGACGCCGACTCCTCGGTACACGAGTCCCGTGAAGACATCCGGAAGGGTGTATCCTTCTATTTCAATGTGGCCGTGCCGGGCCTCAGATCGTGATCCCTTTGCCGAGTATGTGATCCAGTGATACATCCCCTCGCAAAGCTCTGCAGGTTCCTCGCCTTCCTCTTCAGAACCTGGTCTTTGCGGGATGGAGAGTTTTCCCTCCTCGAGAACTTTCTCGAGCTCCTTTTCAAGAGCACTGAAATCGTCACCGGAAACCGGTGAGTCTGCCGAGACCTTATCGGCCCAGGCACCGGCAGCCGGGATCAGGGCAAGAAAGGACAGAATGCCCACAAGCAGCAAAAGACTTGATTTCATCGACTGTTACCCCTCCTGCCTGATAAGACCGTCCAGCTGGTCTGCCATCCTGGGGTTGAGCCCCTCCAGGATTTCCTTCTGCTTTTCCGCGGATTTTTTGTCTCCCGAAAGGAGCGCGGCAACGCCGAGCCCGTAGTGAGGGTCTGCAAAATCCGGACTCAGCCTGATGGATTCCTCGAAGGCATCTGTTGCCTCTTCGAATCGGTCCAGTCCCACCAGTGCGAAGCCAAGACTATTGTATGCCTGGGGTGACGCGGGGTTAATTCCTACGGCTGTTTCCGCTGCTTCCATGGCTTTTTCATAATTTCCCATGGACACGAGCACCTGGGCAAGGTTGTTCCAGGCCGCAAAGGACTGGGGGTCCAATTCCGCAGCCCGCACAAGGGCGGTTTCTGCTTCGGGATAATTCCTGTTTCTGACCAGGGCAGTCCCGATCTGCAGATGAGCCGCGGGATCATCGGGGTTTTTCTCTATGTATTCCCGAAATATTTCTATCTCCTTTTCATGATTGCCGAGCAGTCCCCACGCAATCCCAAGATGGAAAAGGGCATCATCCATTTCGGGATCCAGCGACAACGCTTTTTCATAGGCATTGACAGCCTGCTCGTAACTGCCCGTGAGAGCGAGGGACCTCCCCTCGAGATAGTGAACCTGTGCCGAATCAGGGTCTTTTTCCTTGACCTCCCTGAAGATTTCCAAAGCTTCCTCGGGTTTCTCCCTCGCCAAAAGGACATTTCCCAGATTGATCCTGGCCAGGTCGTATTCGGGGTCCACCTCGAGAGCTTCCCTGAACATTTCCTCCGCTTTTTCGATATTGCCCGTTTTCCACAAGGCATTCCCCAGGTTGTTGTACCCGCCTGGGAAATCCGGTTTGAGGCGGATCACTTCCTCGTAGTGAGGGACAGATTCTTCGACCCTGTCGAGGTTCTCGAGAACGACGCCGATGTTGAAATGGACTTCCGGCTGTTCAGGTCGAAGCTCCAGTGCCTGGGTCAAAAGGTCAAGAGCTGACTCATACTCCCCCGCCTTGGCCTTTTCCACACCCTCCTGAATGAGAGACACGGGGTCCTGCTCGCTTGCTTCAGATGATGGTATGCCGGAAAACCCTTTTAAAATCAAGGCTAGTACGAGAGGGAAAACAATGATGTAACGTACAGCCGAAGGTCCATTTACTCTCAAAATAAGCAGCCCCTTTCAACTCCCGTCTCAAATCCCCGAAACTGTGGTTCTTCCTTTTCAAGATATCATACCGGAAGAGCCGAAAATCCGCCTCCGGCAAATGGCCTATATTTTTGATGGATGCCAACGTCATGGGATTTCCTTCGTCCATGAGGTATTCTTTTGTGGAAATGGAGGGAATACCATTTATGGACACCCGAAAGAAACAGGGGAACGGAGAACCACCATCACCCGAAAAAGAGCTCACTCTGCGGAATCGGCTCGCCATAGGGCGCTCCTGCATGGCCAACGAGAGGACCTTTCTGGCCTACGTGAGAACGGCCCTTGCCCTGGCCTTTACCGGCGCAGGCATCATCGGCTATTTCCATTCAAGACCGGCCTTCTGGGGAGGCCTTCTTTTGGTCGGTGCGGCTTGCCTTACGGGTTTGACGGGATTTCGTCATTTCCTGTCCATGAAGTCCAAAATCCGCTCGGCTGAAGAGGGCGAACCTCCTTACTCCGATGACTGACCCGGCGGCTGGCGATTTTTCTTTACTCCATGTCCGCGGCATCTGAAAGAGGAAGGTCCCAACGTTCCTCGACGATATCCCGGCCCCAGAGAAAATGCGACTTCGTCTCCACCAGGGTGAAGTCGTAGATTTCGTAAAGGTGCCGCGCAGCCGAGAGTTCACCCACTGTCCACAGGAAAACCCGGTCGTAGCCCCTTTCGCGGCAATACGCAAGGGCCGTCTCCATCAGGGCTTTCCCGAGCCCTATGCCCCTGAAAGCGGGCTCGATGAGAAACCATCGCAATTGCGCCTCCACAGGTGAAACCTCTACGATGGCTATGGAGCCGACGACGGTCCCTCCGCAGTCGGCCACCCAGACCTCTCCTCGGCCTTTCAGGTCCCGTAGATACTGAACCATGCCCGCAAGCAAGTAGTATTCAAAGGTATCGTCGAATCCATACTCCTTTTTGTAAAGTACGCAATGCCGCCAGGTGATCCAGCCAAGTTCGCCGGGTCCGCAGGACCTGATAACCACCGACTCGGTAGTAGGACCTGAACCGCACAACCTGTCAAGGCTTCTTTCCATCTCTTTTCGCTTTTTTGCATCAAGGCTGCAGAGATCGAGAAAAACTTCTTCAGTCATTTCGTCACTCCATTCTCTTCACCCGGCCAGGGTCATGCTGACAGGATACACCTCTCGCTCATGCCCCACAAACGGCAAAAAACCGAACCGGCCAAAACAAGAACCCGCAATGGCCCCGCGGCTCTCCTGGACGGCAAAATATCATTTCCGGCATAGCGGAAACACCGCCATATGTGCTATTCTCCAAGGCATCGGTCCTTTCGCCGTTATCCTTTCCGATCTGAAAGCGGGGTCATTCCTTGAAGAGTTTCCGGCGGCGTTTTACAAAACTTATGTTCGGGCTCATCCTCTTCGGTCTTGGTGTCGTCATGACCATGAAGGCCAATCTCGGGTTCGCTCCCTGGGACGTGTTTCACCAGGGAACGGCGAACGTTTTTGGAATTACCATTGGATCGGCCAGCATCGCCATCGGCCTGGTTATTTGTATTGTGGTTGCCCTGGCCGGCGAAAAACTCGGGCTCGGGACGATCCTGAACATGCTCGTCGTCGGCCTGGTTGTTGACGCAGCGCTTTTTTGGAGCATCATCCCTGCCATGAACGGCCGGGTACAGGGGGTCGCCATGATGACAGCGGGATTTCTGGTCATCTCCCTGGCTTCATATTTTTACATAGACTCGGGCTTCGGTGCAGGGCCGAGGGACAGCCTCATGGTGGTTCTCGAGCGGAAAACGGGCCTCCCTGTAGGGGTTTGCCGCGCCATGGTCGAAGGCTCAGCTGTCTTTGTCGGCTGGATGCTCGGGGGACCGGTGGGAATCGGCACGGTCCTTGCCGCCTTCGGCATCGGATTGTGCATCCAGCTCGTCTTTTCCCTTCTCAGGTTCGAGACCACCCGCATCCGGCACGAAACCCTGCAGGCCACCTTCCGTCATTTCACCTCATGAGCAATTCTTTAAAAAAGCGAGCCTCCCTGCAGGGAGGCTCGCAGCAGCCCTGAGTTTTACCACCGATCATCGCTGTCCGTAGGTGCCTAATCCTGGAACCAGGCTACCGTCTTGATTTCTGCGATGAGTTCCTTAGCCTTCGTGAATGCCTCCGAAGCAAGCTCATTGGAATATTCGGTCAAAAGCTTTTCTGCCCCTTCCTTCCCCCGGGTTTTGTACAGATCCAGGGCTTTTCCTTCCATTTCACCTCTGGAAGCCGCAATGCCCTTTTCGAAAGAAGACCAGGCTTCCTCTATCAGTGGGAAGGCATCACGATAATGCTGGTGGGCCAGCATCTTGAGTTCATAAAACGTCCAATAGGCAGAGTCCGTTGAGAAGTGGTCCGTTCCGGTTGAATACTCGGCGGGAAATTCCCGTGTCCCGAGGTACCAGGGGATGAAAACACCTGTTTTCGGAGTATTCATGCACCACCACATGATGTGCCCGCCTTCTTGGGCCATGTCGGGTCTCAGTTCTGCAACGCTGCTTATTTCCGTGTTGAGCCGCGATATGGTGCGATGCTCGGTGACCCATGGGGAGCCCGTCTCAAGGCTGTATTGATAATAGAGGGTCCCCTCGTAGTTCCATCGCAGGATCTCCATCAAATCTTCCCTTGAAACTTTCGGCAATTTCTCCAGCCTGCCTTCGACGAGCTTGTGCCGGAGCGTGTTGTAGTCATCGAAGCACCAGGGGTCGCCATAGGCCTTCGAAAAATCAAAGGGGCCCTGTGCCGGGTCGTACCAGCCCTTTTCCAGGGCATGATCTACAATACCCGGAGAATGGAGAACGTTCTCATCATCCAGGTCCACGGGCCCAATGCGATACCCGTTCGCCCTCATGGAAGCCTCGTCATCCCCCACGAGAACGGCTATCCATTGCCCGTCCCTGGCGATTTCTATCCACCATCCTTCTTCCGGATCCGCGATGGCAAACATTGTTCCGGGATCGCCGCTGAGGTGCATCGTTTCGCAGAGCTCTCCCATGAGCTCGACGCCTTCTCTCGCCGTCTTCGCCCGTTCAAGGACAAGCTGGGTAAATTCCGTCCAGATCACTCCGCCTTCAATGGTGTCCCAGGCCGTTTCTTCGGGAACCTCTTTTGTCCAGGACATGTTGTTGGCGACGGTCACGCCCCATTCATTCACTCCCGTGGTGTAGTCACCGGGATAATATTCCTTGTCGAAAACCTTGGAGGCGATGTAACGCCATGTTTCAGGGGGCTGGGGAATGCGTCCTCCCGAATATTTTTTGTAGGAATCGCCCGGTGCGTGATTCTTCCTCCCCACAGCCACGAGGTGCTGTGCCGCGTTCCAGCCCAGTTCCTCGTTATGGGCGACCAATACATTGCCCGTCGCCGAACGTTCCTTCCCTACGATGATGGTCGTGCAGGCTGAAGCCGCCGCCACCCATAACGCAAGGGTCGCTACTATCGCAATGACATACAATCCTTTCCGTTTCCTCATCATAAAACACCCTCTCTTTCCGACTTGACTCTTTTCTTTAAATAAAGCTTCATTCAGACAAATTCCATATATCTCATTTCACATCGGGTTGTCAAAAAGGTGAGGGGTTCGCTTCACGATTCGGAAACGACTCTTTTGTTTCCTGAAGACGGGATACAACTTGTCCGAAGTCCCAAGACGCATGCAGGCCAGCGTGTGCGGGTCCTGCACTCAGCCGACTTCGGACAAAAGCTGCACCTATTGCAGTCTTCTGCAAAGGGCAAAAAAGGATTCCTCTGAATTGAAGCTGCCATAGTAAATGAATTTATTTTCCGTTACGGCTCTGCCTTTGCGAGACCATTTCAGCGAGATCCCGGGCATTTTGCACGGATCTGGCGTCGGCATCGTTGTTGAAATAGGCGCAGACGTCGAGGTCTCTTTCAAGATGCTCAGCGATCCAGTCGGCCCAGGGTTCGAGCTCCTCCCTGGTGTAAGACCACTGATACGGGCTGTCGCCGAGACCGTGAAAACGGAAATAGGCGAATTCCGCCGTTATCGGGGCATCTGGGGGAAGGCCCTTGCGGCTCACGCCCACGAAGGCAACCCGGTGCCGCAAGAGGATGTCCGCCGTCTCGTCCAAAAATTGCCACCACGAGTGATGCCGAAACTCGACGGCGTTCCGCCTGTGGGTCGGCAAGAGCCGGCAAAACCCGTCCAAAAGGGCCGCGTCAAAGCAAAGAGACGGCGGAAGCTGCCAAAGGAAACAGCCGAGTTGCGGCAAAAGAGCCGTACGCTCGAAAAATCGCTTCACTTCTTCCTCGCAGTTTTCCAGGCGCCGGTTATGGGTGATTCTCCTCGATCCTTTCGCGGCGAAGACAAACTGCGACGGGACCTTTTTTGCCCATGACCGCAGGATTTTTTCGCCTGGCAACCGGTAGAAGGACATGTTGATTTCCACCGTCGGGAAGGTGCGCGTGTAATATGAAAGCCAATCCCCGGATTTGAGGTCGGCCGGGTAGTATATCCCCTTCCAGGAATCGTAGGACCACCCGCTGCATCCGATCAGGCATCTCCTGCGGGAATCCTCCGGAGGCCAGGGGTTCCGGAGCCGCTCTTTGGCCCAGCGGTCCGTTTCGGATTCCCTTTTTTTGATGACATCTTTCCAGTCCTCCCTGTTCCGCACGTCCTGCGGCACGCCTTGCTTGTGGTGTTTCAGCTCCCTGTGGGCGATTTCGTGGAGCAAAAGGAACCTGAAGAGCTCCGAGGGCATGATGTCACGGTTTCCCCATTGCCGGTAATAGTTTTCGGGGTCGAAGCTTTCGAGCATCTCGACCCATGCCGTTCCGCCGGAGCTTATGGTTATCCTGGCAAACATGTCTGCTCCAAGGTGTTTCCGAAAAACGAGATTTACCGACCATGCGGCGGCAAGCTCTTCGAGCCATTCTCTTTCGGCTTGTTCAAGAACGAGATGTTTTGCACCCATGTCACAGACTTCATCCTTTCAAGAGAACGCTTGAGCAGTTGGCGTCCAAAGTACGATGGATTCTCTCACGCCCCTTTAGGCTTCCCGGAGGTTCCCGAAAAGGGCGAGCCACAGGCAGGGAGGATTTGAAGATGTCCAGGCAACGCGATGGCGGGTATGAGCCTCGATAAAGATCCAGTCTCCGGAAGCAAGCGGGAGTGTCTCGCCGGAAGCGTACTCCAGCAGGGCTTCGCCGGACAGGAGGGCGACCCATTCGTCCTCTTTTTGATCGTACCATTCCCCCAGAGGGGTCGCATCGCCCCTCGAGATGATCCTCTCGACGCGGATGCCGGGAGCCTCAACCAGCGTTTCGAAAAACTCACCCGGAGAAAGGTCTTCGGGAATATCGTACAGGTTCCCGCCGTTCATTCTCCTCCGCCCTCGCTTCCGGCCCTTATGGATTTTCTTTTACGTTTCGCCTCATAAAGACGCAGGTCCGCGATCCTGACCAGCGAATCCTCGTCAGTGCCGTCGCCCGGACAAGTGGCGACTCCAGAATCGACGATGGTCATGACTTTCTCCTCGCTCCAGGTCCTCTCCGCCATGTCGCTTTTTATCCTTTCCATCATGACCTGCGCTTCTTCCCGTCCCGTTTCCGGCAAAAGGGCAATGAACTCGTCCCCGCCGTAGCGGAAGAAGGAATCCGAAGCCCTCAGGTTCGCGGAAAGGAAGCTGGAGACTTCGATGAGTACCTTGTCTCCCACTGTGTGGCCAAAGTGGTCATTGATGTCCTTGAAATCGGCGAGATCCATCATGACGATGGAAAACTGCGTCTTGTACCGGGCGGTGCGATCGATCTCCTCCCTGAGTTTTTCATGCATACACCGCCGGTTCCACTGGCCCGTAAGAGGATCCTGAAGCGAACTCGCCATGGTCCTGTCCAGCAGTTCGTAATGAGCCCACAGGACACCGAGATGCCTCGCCAGGATTGTAAGACACCTGATGTCCTCTTTCTGGAAGGCGGCTGCCTTGCCGCTTTCTACGCAGAGCACCCCGTAAACCCGCTCACCGAAAATGATCGGGATATCCACTTCGGAGAAGGTCCTCTCGTCGAGACACGCGTAATTTTCCGAGGCCCTGACATCGGGAACGTTGACCACCGATCTCGTCCTGACGGCCTGACCGCTGAGGCCTCCGCCACTTTCCCAGAGTTTTCTGCTGCGTTCCTCGAGAAACCCGGGCGTTGCGGCCTCGGGTCGGCTTGAGGACAGGATCCGGGTTTTCCCTGTTTTTTCATCAACCAGGGCATTGATTTCGACGAGGGAATATTTCGTCCTCTCCCTGAGTTGAAGGGCGATGCGGTTGCAGAGGGCCACTATGTCGGATTCCGACGCCGCGGCGGTGACGATGTCGTGAAGGGCTTCCATAAGATCCAGATCCCGTTCAAGTCTCCGAAAAAACTCGATGTTGTCGAGCACCACAGCTAGGTGACTGCAGAGGATCGACGCAAGCTGGAGGTCCTCCCTGCGGAAGGCATCCTTGTGATACTCGTCGAGGACAAGCACACCCCAGAAGGTCTCGCCGTATTTGATTGGAACGACCATTTCCGAACATGTTTTCTCGTCGTCAGGAAAGTAATCGGGGTCCTGGGTCACATCGTTGCTCAAAGCAGGCACTCCCGCCCGGAGGACCCGTCCTACGAGGCCCTTTCCCCCGCCAAGCAGCTCGTCGATGACATCCATGGAAAAGGACTTGCCGCGGCACGCGGCCAAAAACAGGGGACCGGACGGGACTTCCCGCAGGAACAGGGAGACCTTGTCATACCCGAGATTGCCGTAGATGGAACGTACGAAGTTTTCAATGATCTGAGACCTGTCTTTGGAGGAAAAAAGTTCAAGGGAAATATCGAGGAGCGTTCTGTTCTGGGTGTTCCGTTCCGAAAGGGTCTGAAGGCTGGCGGAAAAGCGTTCCTCCATTTTCATATGACTGATGGAGTTCCCAAGAATGCTCGCGATGAGCCTGCAAAAGAGCTTGTCTGCCTCCGAAAAACCCTCGGGCTTCGCCGTTTCCATCGCCAGAAGCCCCCAGCGCGTCCCTTTCGAAATTACGGGAACAATCAGGGCATACCGGGACTCCGGCATACCCTGCTGATATCCTCTGGCACAGGGAAGCTCCACAATTCGGGATACACCCTTGTCCAGGACTCTCCACAGGAAACCTCCGCCTTTTGAAAGATGGAAAACACCGGGTGGGTGTTTCGAGTAAGCAACGGCGTCAAGTCGGTCGCAACGGGCGTTCATGAGGTGAATCGACGCCGAGGAATGCTGCACCGAGTCCGTGAGCACATCGGCGACAGCCTGGCATGCATATGGGACAGACCGGACCTTTTCGATCCTGTTTATGAGATCAAGCAAATCCGCTTCCCGCATTGATTGTCCTCCAGAGTTGCCTCAAAACCGGTAACTTTGAGATTTTAGGTGCTCATTTTAGCATAAAGCTTTTATCTGCTATTGCAACATAACAAGGAATCAACGGCCAGGTTTCGTCTTTGTCATCTCTTTTCCGGCCTTGGAAACATATAACCGCTGGTCGGCCCTTTCCATGACGGCCTTGAGGCTGATCCCGTCTTCGGGGAAAGAAGCGACGCCATAATCAAGTCCTACGGAGACTGAAGGCGGGACCCCCTGCAACGCGGTAATTCCGAGGTTTCCACTCAGGCGCTCGAGAAGCCTTTCCGCTTCATCGCGTCCCGTCGCGGGCAGCAAGATGAGGAACTCGTCCCCGCCATACCTGGCGACCACGTCGCAATCGCGTGAGAACCCGTCAAGGAAGGATCCGACACCCCTCAGGACCGTATCCCCCATGGCATGGCCCAGCCTGTCATTGACGTCCTTGAAATCGGCAAGATCAATCATGGCCACTGAAAAAGCTCCCCCGTATCGCGCGACCCTCTCCGATTCGTCCTGCACCCGCGTAAAAATGTACCGCCGGTTCCAGAGTCCCGTGAGCTCGTCAACCAAAGCCTGCGTTTCAAGCCGGCCGATCAGCTCGTGTATTCTCCATATGGCGGCCAGGTGTGCCGAGAGAATGCGGTAGACTTCCTTGTCCTGTGATGAGAAGGGTTTTTCATCTCCTACGGAGAGGACTCCCATGACCCTGTCTCCATGAATGATGGGAACGTCAAGCTGGGAAACTATTCTTTTGTGAAGGGGAACGTATTCCGCAGCCTTGCTTACGTCGGAAACGTGGGAAATTTCCCCTTTGACCGCAACCCTGGCGACGAGCCCTCCTCCGCTTTCGGCCAAAAATTCTGTAAGCCCCTCGAGCTCGTCCGTTTCATGCAGGCTCGAGGCGAGAAACTTCATCCGCGGCAGGCTGCTTCCGGGGAGCTTTCCTTCGGGGACAAAAACCGCCACCGCCTGGTAGCCCATCGTTTCCGTAAGGGACCGAACCACCTTCTCGGCCATGGAGTTCAGGTCAGGTGCCGTGGCCGCCCCTCGGGTCACCTCATGCAGGAGCCGCATCCGTTCATATCCTTTGTCCAGCTGCCTGAGAATCTGCTTGTTTTCCAGCTCCGCCGCCATGTGAAGGCCTATCAGGTCCAAAAGCTCCAGATCGCTCTGGGTAAAGGCGTTCCCTCTGAAGGCGTCGGCGACGATGAAGCCCTGAAGCCGCCCGCCGAAAGCCACGGGGACAATGAGTTCGGAAAGAACCCTCGGGTCATCGTCGTGAAAATGCGGGTCAGCTTCGGCATCATTTGTCAGGTAGGGTTCACCTGTTTCGATGATGTGGCTGATGATCCCCTGATTCTGGTCCAGAAGGATCTTCATGAGGTCCGGGTTCAGCGGCCTGGTGGAGGCAACGGGCCTGAATGGATGTCCTTCACTTTCCCTGATATGAATGGATACCTCACCAAGCCGGAATTTTTTGTGTACCGTTTCGACAACTGCATCGAAAAGCTCGTTCAAGGTCGCAGCAGTCGACATGCGGTGAAAGAGATCGAGGACAAGGCGCTGCATGCCCGCAAGGCTCTGCTGCTGTCTGTACCGGATGTCGAGGTCCTCGTTGGCCAGCATGTGTCCCAGAATCTGTCCTAGGATCCCCGCCAAAAGGGTCACGAGACGGACTTCTTCGGAAGTGAACTTCCGTGGCCGACGCGACTCGATATTGAGCACTCCATGAACCATTCCCTCCCACTCGACGGGAACACACAGTTCCGAGCGCATGCCGGGGATACCGGCAATAAAGTCAGGATCTTTTTTCACGTCATCGATGCACTCGGATTTCCCCGAAAGGTAAACCCGCCAACTGACCCCCTTCCCTCTCTGAAGGGATGTCAGGGCCGCGGGAATGCCGCTTTGGCCTTTCAGGACAAGCCGGTCCCGCCCGGGATCATAAAGCAGTGCCGCCGCGAGATCATACCTTTTCAGTCGACCGATGAATTCCGTAGCGAGCCCGCAGGCTTCTCCGGGAGTCTGGGCACGGCCCAGTTCCCTGACATACTCCAGCACCGAAAGGTGCTCCTTCTCGATGCGGTTTCCGGTGAACCAAACAAAAAGAGCAAGGCCGCCATTGGCTGCAAGAAAGGCGGCAAAGGCCGCGGGCATGTCTCGAAAGAGGGGGAAATACAGGGGGCTGCAAAAAAAGAGAAGGATCATGTAAGAGGCAAGGGACCTTCGTGATGCCTTGAAAACCGAAATAAGGGAAAGAACGGTCACCGAAAGGGAAAACAGGCCCCCAGTCCACCAGAAGGAGCCTTCAACAATCGACGAAACTGCGACGAGCAGCACCAAAACCCCCGTCGAGGCAAACTCTTTCACAGGCGCATCACCTTCAGGAAAGGAGTTAAAATTAAAAAATTGTAAATTTTTTTAGATCCGGTTATCCTCTTGCCTGCAATGATATGACAAAATGCTGCACCTTGCGAGCGTTTTGCAATACATGTGTTTTTTACCATAAAATGAGGCAAACTGGCCTTTAAAGCCGGACAAGGGTTTACTGCGATGAAAAATCATTTTTCGAAAAAAGGTGAGGTCATGACATCCATTACCGTTCTCGGGGCGGGAAGCTGGGGCACCGCTCTCGCCGACCATCTCTGCCGGGCGGGCTGCCATGTAACTCTCTGGTGTCGGAGGGCTGAACAGGCCAGATCCATCAACATGACCGGACAAAACCCCGATTATCTTTCCGACATAGATCTCGCCGCCGGGCTCACGGCCACGGCGAATCTCGAGGAAGCTGCGAGCCTGGGAGAGCGATTCGTCATGGCCGTTCCGACCCAGCAGGTACGCCCATTCCTTTCGCGCGCCCGGGAGATTCTGCCGCCTGAATGCCCGCTCTGCAACGTGGCGAAGGGGATCGAAATTTCCACGGGCTACAGGATCAGCCAGATAGTTGATTCCGTGATGCCCGGGGCAAGATACACCGTTCTCTCCGGGCCCAGCCACGCTGAAGAAGTGGCCCGAATGAAACCGACGGCCGTCGTCGCCGCTTCCCGTTTTCCGGAGGAAGCCCGCACCTGGCAGGAAATCTTCACGGCCCGTTACTTCCGGGTCTACACGAGCGATGACGTCACGGGCGTCGAAACAGGCGGCGCCGTCAAGAATGTCATCGCCGTGGCTGCCGGCATAGCCGCGGCCATGGGGCTTGGAGACAACGCCATGGCGGCGCTTGTCAGCCGCGGTCTCGCGGAAGTCATGCGGTTCGGGGCGAAAACGGGAGCCCATCCGCTTACACTGGCCGGGCTTGCGGGTATCGGCGACCTCATGGTCACCTGCTACAGCGACCTCTCCCGGAACTACAGGCTCGGGAAAGCCATCGGCAGCGGTACCAGGCCAAAAAAAGCCCGGGAGGAGCTCGGCCAGGTGGCGGAGGGATTCTACACCGTAGCCGCCCTTGTGGAGCAGGCCAAAAAGCTCGGCGTGGAACTTCCCATCACCGAGGCGGTCTATCGAATCCTCTATGAAGAGAAATCCCCGGCACAGGCTGTGGACGACCTTTTTTCCAGGGATCTTAAATCGGAAGTTTCCCCCGAGATCCTCTGGGAACAAGGACAAAAGGGCTGAGAAAAAGGACAAGAAAATCAGCGGGAAAGAGCCCGAAGCGCTTTGGCGATCTTCCGGGATCCGGCGTCGAGAGGGAATTCATCCAGCGATGACAAGGGAACCCAGTGGCACATGTCACCGTCCGGCCGTTGCCCCTCGCGTGCGCGGCAGCGCAGGGCGTGAAGGGTGACCCTTTTGTTCATGTATGAGTGAGTGACGACACCAAGATCTTCACAGGGTATCACTTCCATGCCACAGAGAGCGGCCGCGGCGCGGCCTGCCACCTGCGCCGCCGTTTCATCCCCGCTGAATTCACCTGCAGGAAAACCCCACAGGCCTCCCCAGGAACCCACAGGCGGTCTGCGATACAGGAGGACACCCTTTTGTGAAAAGACTACGGCCGCGGCTGCAAGGGTCTGGACAATGGTTTTCCCCTTCTCTTTCACGGGCCTCAAAGACTGGTTCCCTTTTCTGTACGCCTGACAATCCTCCACGAGAGGGCATTCCCTGCACTCGGGGGCTCGGGCCCGGCAGATAAGCGCACCCAGTTCCATGACCGCCTGGGTGACCTCCCCCGGCGGCCCGTTTACAAGAAGCCTTTTCGCCGCTTCTTCCAGGCGCTTTCGTCCGCCCGGAGTATCCGGCGGCTCAAAGACATCCTCAAACCTAGCATAAACCCTGGCGGCGTTGGCATCCACGGCAGGTTCCACCTCGTCGAAGGCGATGCACATGACAGCGGCCGATGTGTAGGGGCCTATTCCCGGCAGTTTCATCAGTTCCCTGCGGTTTCGCGGGAGTTTTCCCCCGTACCGTTCACAGACAAGAGTCGCCAGGGAGTGTAGATTCCTGGCCCTGGCATAGTAACCAAGCCCTTCCCAGTGCACCAGAACATCCTCAAGGGGCGCCCCGGCAAGGGACAAGAAGTCCGGAAACCGCTTCATCCACCGTTCGTAAAAGGGGATGACCCTGTCCACCTGGGTCTGCTGAAGCATGATCTCCGAAACCAGGGTCCCGTAGGGTGAAGCACCCCTTCGCCAGGGAAGGTCCCGCTTGTTTTTTTCGTACCAAGCGAGCAGTAAGCCTGCAGCAGTCATGTCCTCAGGACGTCAAGGCTGTCTTTCGTCACCACTGGCGACTTGTGACAGTGAACAAGTTTCCAGTTCGGATCGTCATCGGTCCCGAAGTTGTGGTACACACGGGTTTCGTTATGGCTTTTGTGCACCAGCTTCTCCGGGAGCACGGCACGAACCATGAAGGTGAAGGAAACGATGGCCGTCTTGTCGTAGATCTGCACCCTGGGCTGAAGGATCTCGTGCTCGAAAAGATGTTCCGACTCCTCGAGGGGGTCGAGGCTTCCCTCAAGGACCTGGCGATGAACGCTGAGCTCGCGGATATGAAAGTCCAGCCCGTCTATTCTGTGAGGGCAAATATACCACTCGAAAAAGGAACAGTCCGCCGCCGTGGTCGCCTGATAGGTCGAAACGTCACCATCCCAGATGCTCTGTATCTGCCTGTTGAGCAGTTCCAGTATGACCCTTTCCGTCGCCTCCGTACTCGGCTTCTCCGCCATGGACGATTCCTCCTTTTGGATGGTAGGGGTATTATATCCCATGGTCACGGAGGCATCGATGTTGTTCACCCGATTTTTATGCGCTACAATGTGATTTGCGTTGCAGTTTGAAAGCATCCGTGAAATTTGTGCCAAGGAGGGACCAACATGGCAAAAGCAGTCGTTGACAAGGATACTTGCGTTGGATGCGAGGCGTGCGTCGGAACGTGCCCCGTCTCGGCTATCAGCATGGTTGACGGCAAGGCCGAAGTCGATCCCGACACCTGCGTCGAATGCGGCGCCTGTGTCGCTGTCTGCCCCGTCAACGCGATCTCCCAGTAAGTCTTTTTTTCCAACAGGAAGGGCCGGTTCCGCGGAACCGGCCCTTCCTGTATCCGACGCCGATTCTCGTAAAGGAGCGTCCCCGACGCCTTTTTTGGGCCGCCGCAGGGCGAAAGGGGAAAAAGATGCTGACTCCCGGTATCACAAACGCAGTTGAAATCATGAAAAGTCTTTCCGTATCGGGATTTTCCGCCTTCATCGTCGGGGGCGCAGTGAGGGATATTCTGTTGTGCCAGGAGCCGGCGGACATCGATATCGCGACCACGGCATCGCTGGAACAGGTTTGCGCCCTGTGGCCAGAGGCCCATATCGTGGGAAAACCCGGTTCAAAGTCAGCCGTGCTTCCTTTTGCCGAAAGAGTCTTCGATGTCGTTTCCTTTGCAGAAGGGGACCTTTCCGGGGAACTGCTCCGGCGGGATTTCACCATAAACGCCATGGCGCTTTCCGCCTCGGGAGAACTCCATGACCCATGGGGGGGAGTCAAAGATCTTGCCCATGGCCTCGTCAAAGCCACGGGGAGAGCGAAGGACCGACTTGCCGAAGACCCGCTGCGGGCTCTGAGGGCCGCACGTCTTGTCGCCGGATTCTCACGTTTTCGAATAGACATGGCTACAGCCAGCTCCTGCAGACAGGCGGCACCCGCGTTGAAGGGCACGGCACCAGAACGTACCGGCAAAGAAGTCTTGAAGGCCCTCCGTGACGGGCCTTCCCGCTTTCTCGCGGAACTGGAAAGCCTGAATCTTGTTGAAGCCGCCCTGCCGTTTCTCGCGGACCTTCGGGGAGTTCAACAGGACGAAAGACTCCATCCGGAAGGCGATGCCTATACCCATACCCTGGCATGCTGCGAAATCATGGAGGATTTTTCCTCCGATCCCGCCCTCCGGGCGGCGGCGCTCTTGCATGACATCGGGAAGAAAAAATGCGCCCGGAATATTTCGGAGGGGATATCCTTCAAGGGCCATGAAGAAACCGGTGCCGAAATGGTCGGCGACATCATGAGGCGGTGGGCCTGGCCAAAAGGCCTGGCCAAGGATATCACCCGACTTGTCAGATGGCACAGCCTCCCGTCGGGGGAAACTGATCCGCAGTCAATCCGCCGCCTGCTCGAACAGTATGGCAGCTTTTGGATGAACAGGCTTTTTTTGCTCTGTAAGGCAGACCTTCTGGCAGGATCCGGTAACCTTGCGAAATGGCACGAAAACCGCCGGCTCGCCGTCGGCACCGCCTTTCGCCTCGCAGGCTCCCGATCACCTCTTGACGGGAAGGATGTCATGGAAATTCTCGGAATCGAAGAAGGCCCCATGGTAGGCAGGGCCCTCTCGGCTCTCGCCGTCGAGATGGAACAAAAGGGCCCCATGAACACCGAAGAAGCTGCGGATTTTCTCAGCCACTGGTTCCTTGAAGACAAAGCCCCGTGAAAAAAGTCACCCTTTGCTTGGAAACAGGAAAGATTTTATAGTATGCTAATCTGGGAAAAAATACGGCATTCCTGCACACGGAGGTTCAAAAGATGAACAAAGCCAATGCCGACAAGCTGGAGGTTACCTTCAAGGACCGGCAGAAAATCAGGAAAATAAGCAATTGCCTCGTTCTTTCAGCCTGGTTCGGGTCCATGTTCTTGACGGATGCCGTTTTCGGGTACTCCACCCTGAAGTTCATAGACGGGACTCTTGCCGTCGTCTATCTTTTGACGGCGCCCTTCGTTCTCATTCCCATGTCCCAAAAGACAAAACGCGCTCTTGGCGTTGTCGTCATCCTGAATCTGCTTCTCATTACATCTCTGCCCCTTTTCGCTCCATATTTAGAGATCCATCTGGAATTTCTCCTTTTGCGGCACGTGGTTTCGCTGCTTTTTGCCATCCTCCTGGGCCCCTATTTCATCAGACCCCAGAGTTTCGCATTCTTTCTGATCCTCTTCTACAATGCAGTCTGTTTCTATATCCCCATGCTCAGAAGCGGCACGGTGCAGATGACGCTGGCCTACGTCGTGATCATCTATTCCTTCACCCTTCTTTTTTCCTATTTTTTCCTGGACATTCTCAGGATGAACGTGACCCAGATTTCGCTTCTGATCAAGGCCCACAAGCAGGCGGAAAAAATGGCCACCAAGGATACGCTGACGGACGTCTACAACAGGGGGTACTTTGACAATTTCATCAAATCCCTCGTGGAGGACGACGCCGAAAAGGTCCTTCTTTTCATTTCCCTCGACGAACACAAGAAGGTCATCGACAATCACGGCCATATGGTAGGCGACGCCTATCTCAAGAAAACGGCGGCCATGCTGTCGGAAAAAATCAGGTCCGAAGACATGCTTGCACGATACGGCGGGGAAGAGTTCGTCATCATCCTCGACAACTCGAGCCTCGACCTTGGAAGAACCGTGGCCAGGCGGATCCTCTCGGGCATGAGGGATGTCATGCCCGATTATCCACAGGCATCCATCGGCATCACCAAGATCATTCCCGGCATCACTTCCCAGGCCGCTCTGGTGAATGCCGATACGGCCCTTTTCAGGGCGAAGAACTCAGAGGGGCTGGCCATGGTAGACCCGGAGAACCCGCAGGTCGAACCCATTCACTGGGAAAGTCCGACAGAACCGGAGCACCCCTTCTGACCGGGAAAGGGCCGGGTAAGGCTCTTCAGGCTCTTATGAAAAAAGGCGGGTCAAAAATCTCCAGAACGACATGATCGCCGCACCTGCGGCCTTGAAAAGGATTCACATGCTTTTCACCTCATCCTTCCCGTCTTTTGCGTGCAAAAACCGACACGGTCCCGCCTGTCGGGGCCGATCCTGCGAAACCCTGAACATTTTAAATTCCTGAACATTTTAAATTAAGGAGGAGACACTCATGGAACAGGAACACAAAGCCCTCGAAACGCTCTTGTCCAGGAGGAGCATACGCTCCTATACCGAACAGCCCCTGAACGACGCAATTTATGAGCATCTTCTGCGCTCCGCCATGGCCGCGCCTTCGGCCCACAACCAGAAGCCCTGGGAGTTCGTTATCATCGACGACCGGAAGCTGCTCGACGCGATCCCGGAATTTCATCCCTACTCAAAGATGCTCGCCGGCGCGCCTGCGGCGATCCTTGTCTGCGCAAGATCGAAGGACCTCAAGTCCGAAGAGTTCTGGCCCCAGGATTGCGCCGCCGCCACGCAGAACATCCTCCTCGCCGCGACGGCGCTCGGCATTGGATCCGTCTGGCTCGGCGTCTATCCCAAGGAAACTTTGATGAAAGGGCTCCGGGATCTGCTGAAGCTGCCCGGCGACATCATCCCCTTTTCTCTCGTTTCGCTCGGGTATCCGGCAAAGGCGAAGGACCCTTCCGACCGGTACGACCCGGCCAGGGTGCACAAAAACCGCTGGTAGAACCCGCCGGCGAAAAAATGGGAAAGGGCCGGAGGACACCCTACATACCCGGAGGCCCTATCCTGAAGGATCAAAACTTCAGGATCATTCTCGGCGTGACGCTCATGTCCGTGCTGGGCGTGGCCAGCGTCACGCCGGCCTTTCCCGAGATCGCCCGCGAAATGGGCCTTTCGGCGGCACGGACAGCTCTGCTCGTTTCGGTCTTCACTATTCCCGGGCTCTTTTTCACGCCCTTTCTCGGACTTTTTGCCGACAGATACGGCAGAAAGCGGGTTCTTGTACCCTGCCTCTTTCTTTTCGGCCTGGCCGGAGGGGGTTGCGCCCTCGTTTCGAACTTTCAGGCGATGCTTGCGCTGCGGTTTCTTCAGGGTGTCGGCGCATCCGCTTTGAATTCGCTGAACGTCACCCTCATCGGTGATTTTTTCTCGGGAAAGGAACGTTCGGAAGCCATGGGATACAATGCCAGCATCCTGGGGATCGGGACGGCGAGCTATCCCGCCCTGGGAGGCCTTCTCGCCACTTTTGGCTGGCGTTTCCCCTTCGCCCTCGCCTTCTCGGGAGTTTTCATCGGCCTCTGGGCCCTCTTCGGGCTCGAGGAAAGCTACCGGCCGGAGAGAACCGCCAAAAGCGGGTTCAATGTCAACAGGCTCCGTAGTGCGGTCTTCCAGCGAACCACCCTGCTTCTTCTGGTTACCAGCGTCATGACTTTCGTCATTCTCTATGGCGGCTTCCTCACGTACCTTCCCTTTTTCCTGGTCGCGAGATACGGGGCATCGCCACTTCAGGTGGGCCTCGTCGCCGCCGCGATGTCATTTGCGAGCGCCGTGACGGCTTCAAGATCGCGGTTTCTGGCAGAGAGAATCTCCGAAAGATGTCGCCTTGTGACGGCCTTTCTCCTCTACGCCGGCGCCCTTGTCCTGGTTCTTTTCATCCACAGCTGCTGCGGCACCGTTCTTCCTGCAGTGCTCTTCGGCATCGGCCAGGGGCTGAACATGCCCACCCTTCTGACGATGCTTTCGGAACTCGCCCCGGAGGGAAACCGGGCGGTCTTTTTGTCCCTGAACAGCATGTCCCTAAGGCTTGGACAGACTGTTGGCCCCCTTCTCATGGGAGGTGTCTACTCCCTGTTCGGGATCGAGGCCGTTTTTTTCACCGGGGCTTTCCTGGCCCTTTTCATGGTCGGCCTTCTCTGCACGCTCCTCGGAAAAACGGACATCGCCACATGACGGGCCGGTTTTTTATTCGGCAATCACCGCAACAAAAACAAGGGGATCCGATCCCGTATTCTCGATGGAATGGCTGTGTCCCTGGAAAGTGATCATCATGTCGCCAGGCCCGATTTCCTGCCGGACACCGTCATCCGTAAACAGGCCCTTGCCTGACAGGACGACGTAGAATTCCTCGTCCGTGGAGTGTTCATGCTCCCCGACCGCGGCGCCGGGATCCAGTTCCATCCGCGCCACCATCTTGAAGCGGCTTCCTTCAGGCTTTTCGCCGGGGGATATGCAGTAATGGCACATAGCACCTCCGGGACCGTCCTTGATATTTTCACGCCTGGTTCCTGTCATTTCCGACAACCTGAAAAACATTTCAATTCCTCCTGTCTCGACTATGTTTGCTATGGAAAACAAGAATCATTTTACCCTGGATGCTTTTCGTTTCACCCAATCCAGAAGTTTCTCCACATCCCAGGTGTTTACGATGCGTTCCGGGGGTATCCAGGCCCTCCGTGCGAGGGAGAGCCCGAAATGCATGTATCCCAGCTGCTCAGTGGAGTGGGCGTCGGTGCTGATGGCGAAAAAGGCGCCGAGTTCGCACGCGCGCGCCGCCAGGCCTTCGGGGAGGTCAAGGCGGTAAGGGTTGGCATTGAGTTCCAGAATAGTACCCGTTTTCACGGCCTCGGCCAGCACGGCCTCCCAGTCCGGCGATGTGCCGTCCCTTTCGCCTATGAGTCGCCCCGTCGGATGGGCCAGAATGTGGACAAAGGGGTTCGCCAAAGCTTTCAGGTAACGTTTCGTGATCTTTTCGCGATCCTGCCGCAGGGACGAGTGAACCGCCGCTACGACAACGTCGAGTTCGGCGAGGATGTCCTCTGGAAGATCCAAAGAGCCGTCGGCCATGATTTCGGCCTCGATCCCCTTGAGGACCCTGATTCCCTTTCCGGAATCGTTCCACTCATCTATACGGCGGCCCTGGTTTCGTATCCTCTCGGGGGAAAGCCCCCTGGCGACACCCAGACCACTGCTGTGGTCCGTCAGAAGCAGCCATTTCCGCCCCAGTTTTCCTGCCGCTTTCGCCATTTCCTCCAGGGGTGCCGTCCCGTCGCTTTCATCGGAATGACACTGCAGATCTCCGGCAATATCCTCGAGAACCAGCGGTTCGGGCAATGTCCCCTCGAGGGCCGCCTCGATCTCTCCCCTGTCCTCTCTCATTTCGGGAGGAATCCAGGGCAGCTCAAGATTTCTGTAGACGTCCTCCTCTTCCGCACAGAGGATTTCTTCATCAGAAGAAATCCGTTTCAGTGCGTATTCGCTCAGGGAAAGCCCCCGTTTCCTCGCCCTTTCCCTGAGCCGTACGTTGTGCTGCTGGTTCCCGGTGAAATACTGGAGCGCCGTTCCCCACCTCGAAGCATCCACGACCCTGAGATCCGCCTGAAGACCTGTTTCGAGCCTCACGCTGGCCTTGGTCTCACCCCGGAGCATGACCGTTTCGACCTTCTTCATGGAACAGAAGCGGTCCATGATTTCACCTGAAGGCTTTTCCGTGGCACATAAAAAGTCCAGGTCTCCTACCGTTTCCCTCCTCCGCCGCAAGGACCCTCCGGCTTCAGCCCTGGTTTTGGATACCGAGCGGAGCACTTCCAGGATCTCCAGCGCAGTCTCCCATGCAACGGCGATGGGTGTGCGCCCGGATATCTTCCGCGCCCGAAGGGATTCGATACCCGAAAGGATCTTCGCTTCAGTTTTGGCGCCGAAGCCCTCCAGTTCGCGAAGGCTGTTTCTTTTGGCCGCTTCCTCGAGGGCGTCAAGATCCCCGATGCCCAGGTGTTCCCAGATGGCCCTGACGCGTCTGGGTCCCAGATCGGGCACGTCCAGCATGTCGAGAAGCCCCTCGGGGACCTTTTCGGCAAGCCTGTCGTAATACTCGAGCCGCCCTGTGGCAACGAGCTCTTCGATTTTTCCGGCTATCGCCTTTCCGACTCCTTCAATGGAGCCGAGGGAACCCTCCTGGGCCATGACCGAGAGATCCCGTCCGAGGGAACGGATGTTGTCGGCCGCCCGCCTGTAGGCGTTGATCTTGAAGACATTCTCGCCAAGGATCTCCAGCATGTCGCCGATTTCGTCGAAGGTCCGGGCAATTTCCCTGTTGTCCCTTTTCTTTTCCACAGGTCTCACCCCGTTCGGACTGTGTCCCTCAAAATTCAGTATCCTTCAAATCCGCCAAAGAAGAAAGTCCATGCAGTACCTTGCTGCGGACGTTCCTGTGCTATGATGTGGAAAATCCTCACCGGCCTAAGAAAAGAGGGGGATTCCCATGAAAAAGTGCTTGCGCCTATTCCTTCCACTTCTGGTGCTCTTGTCGGCAATGCCCGTTTCTTCCGCCCGGGCCGTTTTCGATCCTGAGGCAATCCGGGGCCCGAAAATCGAAGAGCTCTATATGGTCATCCATCGCGATCCCGATTCACAGATACTCGCCCTCGAGCGCGGAAAGCTGGACGTTCTGGGCGATATCACCCGCCCCGTGGACGTCAGGCGGCTGTCTCAAAACGACGGAATAGAACTCTCCATCTCACGGGGATTCCATCTTTTCTTCATGGGCTTCAACCTCAGGGAAAGCCCATGGGACAGCCTCCCCCTGCGAAAGGCCGTGGCTCACGCAATTCCCAAACGACAGATCGTACGGGACCTTTTTTCAGGATACAGCGAGCCTGTCTCAACCTATCTTCCCCCTGTTTCGCCCTATTATGAACCTGACGTGCCGGTTTATCCCTATGACATCCAGCGCGCGAAAGACATCCTGAAGGAAGCGGACTGGACCTGGAACGATGGCGGCCGGCTTGTTCCACCAGGTTCAGGAGAAGCCCTGGAGTCTTTCAAACTGCTTACGCCTGCGGCACAGACGGCGCCGACAACCATGGAAATCGCCAGGAGGATCACCGACGCCCTGGAGGCGATCGGCCTTTCAGTGGAACTGGAGCCCCTGGATTTTTCCGTGATGATCCGTCGCCTCGACGCCCACGACTTCGACCTTTTCGTCATGGCCTGGAGCCTCACCAGGGACCCCGACAATCTCTTTGCCTTCTTCCACTCCTCCATGGACGTGGAAGGAGGATACAACATCCAGGGCCTGCATGACGCCGAAGTGGACAGGGTGACGGAAAAGCTCCGGTGGGCGCCCGACAGGGAAAGGGCGGAACAGGCGGCTCGGGAGGCCCAGCGCCTGCTTTCAGGGAAACTCCCCTGGGTCCCCATCTACTCCCGGTATATGGTCGCCGCCGTCAGCAAGGACTGGAAAGGGATCGTCGCCACCGACGCCACCTCGGCGGACAATATCTGGACCCTTCTTTCCATGGAGCCCGCCTCCGGCCCCATACGACCCGTCTTCTGGGCACAGTCGAGTGAACCCAGATCCCTGAACCCGCTGAGTTCCGGATCTGCCTACGACTGGCAAATCCTCGGCCTGATCTACGACAGCCTGATCGCCGTTGATCCCCGATCGCTCGAAGATCTCCCCTGGCTTGCCACGGACTGGGACATTGAAACCGTCTCCGGGGAAAAAGAGCAGAAAACCCGGCTGACCTTCCGGCTCCGCGAGGGGGTCACATGGCATGACGGAAAACCTTTAACCGCCAAAGACGTCCGGTCGACGCTCCTTTTTCTGAAAGAGCACCAAATCCCCAGATATTTCGATGCCGTGCGAGATATCGAGTCCGTTGAAACCGGGGACAACAGGACCGTCGTGATCACCATGAAAAACACCAGCTACTGGCATCTTCACAACATCGGCGGCTCCCCCGTCTTTCCCGCCCATATCCTTGAGCAGGTGACCGACTGGGAAAGCTGGCAGCCCTCCCAGACACCGCATCCTGAAGCCAAAGGGCTTTCCATGCTCGTGGGGACGGGCCCCTTCGTCTTCAGCGAATACCGTCCCGGGGAATATGTCCTGCTGAAGCGGCATGACGGATTCTGGATGCTCGGGGAGGACGGGCCATGAGGTCCTACTGGTTCAGGCGCCTTCTCGGGGCGCTGGTCGTTTTGGCCGTGGTGGTGTTCCTGAATTTCCTGTTGTTCCGCCTCATGCCCGGAGACCCGGTGAGTACAATCATCGACCCGCGGTTTTCCCCCGAGGCGAAGCTCCAGCTGCGGCGGCAGTTCGGCCTCGACCTGCCGATTCATGTGCAGTTTTTCCGGTACGCCCGGGCAATGGTCACCTTCGATTTCGGCCTGTCCTTCCTCTCCCAGAGGCCCATATGGGAGGAGCTCCGTTCAAGGCTCCCGAACACGGTCTTTCTTCTGGGGTCGGCCTTTTTGCTGTCCGCCCTTTTGGGCACCTGGCTGGGCATTCATGCCGCCAGACTCCGCGGGAGCGTCCTGGAAAAAACGGTCCTTCTGGCCGGGTCTGTCTCCTTTTCCTTTCCGTCTTTTTTCGTCCAGCTGGTGCTCTTGCTCGTCTTCGGCTGGGCCATCCCCCTGTTTCCCCTGCGGGGGAGCGTCTCCATTCCTCCCCCTGGAGGGACTCTTCCTGCGCTGCTGGACTACCTCTGGCACATGACTCTGCCCGTGGCGTCCCTTGTTTTGCTAGGCTTCGGCTCATGGGCGATATATGTCCGCAACCTCATGGTCCGAACCCTCGGTTCCGACTACATCCTCCTGGCAAGGGCAAAAGGTCTGCCCCGGCGGCAGGTCCTCTGGGGGCACGCCTTCAGGACCACGCTGCCGCCCATCGTCACCATCTTCCTGCTGGCCCTGCCGGGGGTCATCTCTGGAGCTGTCATCACGGAACGGGTCTTCTCCCTCCACGGTGTCGGGACCTTTCTCCTGGAGGCCATTCTCGGCCATGACTATCCCGCCGCGGGAGCGGCCTTCTTCCTGCTCGCCCTGGTGACCGTTTTCTGCAACCTTGCCGCCGACGTGCTCTACGGTCTTGTGGATCCAAGAATACGAGTGGGACGGAGGATGGAAGAATGAGACCCGCAAGGCGGTGGAGCGTTCTGGCTCTCGTGGCCGTCACCCTGCTCGGGATCCTGGGCCCCCTGGCCTTTTCGGGCACCCCGGAGAGTCAGGTGGCCTCCCCTTTCGCGAAGCCCCGATGGTCACCTGGCGATGAGGCCCCTCCCCTTTCGGCCGTGCTCTCCGAAGAAAACACCTCTGCGGAGATCACCTGGAAATGGGATCCGCCGCCGAACCTCACCATTT
Organism: Thermovirgaceae bacterium; assembly: GCA_046542505.1. Taxonomy (GTDB): domain Bacteria; phylum Synergistota; class Synergistia; order Synergistales; family Thermovirgaceae; genus UBA1876. The sequence goes on from JBKHBH010000006.1 coordinate 32,910, forward strand.
CCGGGTTCGTGCGCTACTCCGAACCCGTCACCGGGGCAAGGCTGCTTTGGCGGACACCAGCGGGTGAAACCTTCGTGCTCGCTGCTTCGGGGGAAAGCAACACCTTGAAGGTGGACATCGACGGCCGGGACGTGACCTTCAAGCAGGCCCTCGGACTTTCACCCTTCAAGGATGTGACGAGTGCGCTCTTTCCTGAAAAAGGGCGCTATCTTCTGGCCATCGACCCGGACTCTGGAATCGGGGAAGCCCGACTCACCTTCGAGACACCAGGCGAGAAATGGGGCCTTCTGGGGACGGACCAGCGGGGACGGGATGTGTTCCGCCTCTTCCTTCTGGGGATCCGCATCTCACTGCTGGTGGGCGTCACCGCCACACTGCTTGCCGCGGTCATCGGCATGGGGATCGGGCTTTCGGCGGGATACGCCGGGGGGATCTTCGACGCCCTGGTGATGCGTGTAGTGGATATCCTCCTGTCAATTCCGACACTGCCGATCCTGATGGTGCTGGCCGGTCTCTGGGGAAGGGGTCTGTGGCAGCTGGTTTTCATCCTGGGCGCCTTTTCATGGATGGGCACAGCCCGGACGGTCAGGGCGCTGACTTTGTCGCTGCGGGAAACCTGTTACGTGGAGAACCTTCGTTCCATCGGGGCTCCTGCTTCATATATCCTCAGGCGCCACCTGCTGCCCGAAGCGCTTCCCGTTCTTCTCGCAAACATCGCCCTGGGCGTTCCGGCGGCGATTCTCGCCGAAGCCGGCCTTTCATTTCTGGGCCTCTCGGACCCACGGATCATCTCCTGGGGACGGATGCTTCAGGAGGCCCATGCTTTCGGAGCCTTCAGCACGGGAGCCTGGTGGCTCATACTTCCGCCGGGACTGGGCATTGCCGCCATCTGCCTGATTTTCCTGGATATCGGCAGAACCCTAGAGGAAATGGCCGATCCCCGCCTCAGGAAGGAGGCCGCACGATGATCAGCATTCGACATCTATTTGTGTCATACAGGAATGATGGCCAAACCGTCGAGGCCGTGCGTGATCTTTCCCTGGACATCCCTGAAAACCGTGTGACCGCCGTGGTCGGGGAATCAGGAAGCGGCAAGAGCACCCTTTTGTATTCCATCCTGCGACTGCTGCCTCCGGGATCACACCTTTCGGGACAAGTTTTCGCGGGTGAAAACAACATTCTGGAAATGAACGCCGAAAGGCTCAACCGATTTCGCTGGAAAGAATGTGCTCTCATACTACAGGGGGCCATGAGCTCCTTTACGCCGGTGCTTTCAATCGGCCGCCAGATCGCGGAAACCATATCATGTCATCTCGGCGCACCACGCTCCGACGCCCTCAAGCAGGCGGCCGGACTCCTGGAGCGTGTAGGCCTGCCAAGGGATTTCATCAGGCGATATCCCCATGAGCTTTCGGGCGGCCAGAAACAACGTGCCGCCATCGCCATGGCCGTTTCCTGCAAACCGGCGTTTCTGCTGGCCGACGAGCCGACCACGGCCCTGGACGTCATCACCCAGGCGGAAATCACGGCCCTTCTGGCCGATCTCGTCACCGAAGAAAGGATGGGCCTCTTGATGGTCACCCATGACCTCGCGCTGGCCCTTTCTGTCTGCTGCAACCTGGCGGTGATGAAAGAGGGCAGGATCGTCGAATCGGGGCCGCCTGAGGCGATTCTCGAAAACCCGAAGCACCCCCACACGTCGGAACTCGTGGACGCCATCAGGGAACTCGAGGAAGGAAGGGTGCAACCATGACTTTTCCGGCAATCGCCCTGGAAGAAGCCTGCGTCAGATTTGCCTTCCGCGGCCGACTGGTCGAGGCCCTCTGCGGCGTATCACTCGAGGTGGCGCCTGGTGACTGCCTCGCCTTGATCGGCGAATCCGGGAGCGGGAAAACGACTGCCCTTCGCGCAGGGCTTGCGTTTGTCCCCCTTGCTGCCGGACGGGTGATCCTTCTCGGCGTGGACCTCCGGGCGGCACACCCTTCGAGGCGCGTCGAGCTCAGGAGACGCTGCGGGTATATTCCCCAGGATCCATTCGGCTGTCTTCCGCCTGCATTGAACGCCCTGGAAGCGGTAGCCGAGCCTTTGCTTCTGACCCATTCCAGCAACGAAAAAGGGGAAATCCGCAGGCGAGCCCAAGCCCTTCTCGACGAATGCGGCCTTGGAGAGAAACGGATCGCCGAATCGAAGGTAAGCACGTCCCTTTCGGGAGGCCAGAGGCAACGCGTCTCCATCGCCAGGGCGCTTGCAGCGGACCCCCGGCTCATACTCGCCGACGAACCGACGAGCATGCAGGACGCCTCCACCAGGGGAAAAATCCTGGAAATCCTGTTGAAACGGGTCAAAAAAGGCGCCGCCATGGTGCTGACGACCCATGACCTTCACCTTGCCGCGGCGGCGGCAACGCAGGGAATGGTTCTCTATCAGGGACACGTGGTCGAAACGGGTCCGGCAGGCTCCCTGCTGCAGGGAGGTCTCCATCCCTACACGCGGGCACTGGCCGAAGCATTACCCAGGCTCGGGAAAAAGACAAAAAGGCCGCCCGTCGTCGAGGGAACCACCGCCCGGGAGGAGGGAGCCTGCCCCTTCGCGCCTCGCTGTCCCGAACGGTTCGGACAATGCAGGGAGGCTCCCCCCCTGGTCCCCGTTTCCGGAGCAAGGCATGTGGCCTGCTGGAAGGTCAAAAACGTCTAGGACAAGTCCCCGGAAAAACGCAGCATTTCCAGAAAGGCCGCCGCCAGGTCCGGATCAAACTGCCATCCTGAAAAGGACTCGATCTCGGCAACGGCATCCCGCGCCGGGACGGGATTGCGATACACCCGGTACCCCGTCATGGCATCGAAAGCGTCGATGACGGCGAAGGCCCGCGCGAGGAAAGGGATTTTTTCCCCGGACAGGCCGACCGGGTAACCCGTTCCGTCATATCCTTCATGATGGTGAAGGATTTCTTCTGCGATATCCGCCAGAGGCGGCAGGTTCCGCGCTATGTGATATCCCAGTTCCGCATGCCGCCTCACCTGGCGCATCTCGACTTCCACCAGGGGCCCCGGCCGTTTAAAAAGCTCCACGGGAAGGCCCACGTTCCCGATGTCGTGAAACCAGGCAAGACGCTCCAGCCTTCCGGCATCCCGTTCATCAAGGCCCAGGTACAAAGAGAATCGTTCAGCCAGGTCGCACACGCTCCGAATGTGGAAAAACCTGCCGGGGACTTCATCGAGCCGTTTTTTTACGGCCTCGAAGAGGACGCTTCTGGTTGTCTCCCTGGAAAACAGCTTGTCTTGGTACATGTCCTCCTCGGCCTGCTTCCGGATGTCGCCCAGGCTCTGGCGGATATCCTCCTTGACTGCCATCCCCACTGACACGCTCAAGGGGATCCCGGGACCGTCCACATCTTCCCTGAACGCCCGTCTCAGCCTGTCCCTGACGGTGCGAACGACGTCGACACCGCTTCGGGGCATGATGAGGAGAAACTCGTCGCCGCCCCAACGCCCGTAGATGTCCGTCGCCCTGCAATGGTCCCACAGCAGCCTTGCCGCACGTTCCAGCAGACGGTTCCCCTCCAGGTGCCCGAAGGCGTCGTTGACGAGCTTGAGGTTGTCCACGTCGAACATGACGATTCCCAGGGGCAGGAAATCGGGCCGGTCCAGGCGGTCGAGCTCCCCTTCGAGGTAAACCTGGTTGTAGAGGCCGGTCAGTCCGTCGTGGTGCCCCAGGTAGAGGATCCGTTCCTCTACCATTTTTCGTTCCCTGATATCCTGGTACATGACATAGGCCCGGCGCTCGCCGTCAACCTCAAAGGAATGGCCGATGATGGTCACATCGATCCAGGTTCCGTCCTTCCTTCGACGTTTTCTTTCCAGGCCGTCGACAACTCCCTGGAAAGCCAGGCGGCTGATCTCGCAGGCGTTTTCATAGGCGCCTCCGGGGGCCAGGACCGCATTAACAAGACGGCCGGCGAGTTCTTCGTTTCCGTACCCAAAAAGTTTTTCGAAACGGCTGTTCACCCTGATAAACCTGTCTTCTTCGTCGACGAGGGCGATAGCCAGCGGGCTGTGCAGGAAAAGATTCTCCCAGTGGACCTTCTCCCGCTCGAGGTTGCGGAAGGCCTCGTGCTGTTCGGTCATGTCACGGTAGATGGCGTATAAGCCGTCGACGTCTTCCGCCCACTTCACAGCCACTCCCCTGACGGAGACGTGCCGCGGGGTGCCCTCCTTCGCCCTGCGAACTGTTTCCGCCTCCATGTATCCCTCGGCGTTGACCCGTTTGAGGTTCGCTTCGATCTCACCGCTGATTCCGTCACCGCCGATGAGTTCTCCCAGGTTGACACCCAAAGCCTCCTCACGACTGTATCCGAAAAACCTGCAAAAGGCCGGGTTGACTTCGAGGAGTTTCCCGGCGGTATCCAGGATGGCCACCGCATCGGGGGAATGGATGAAAAGAGTTTCGAAGGCGGCCCTGTCACGCTCCGCCCGGGCTTTTACTGCTTTTTCCTCCGTCATGTCCCTGACGGAGGAAACGATCAGATTTCTGCCTCCTGCCGTGGAAAGGGTAGCCCGAATTTCAGCCGGGAATGTGGAACCGTCCTTTCTGGTCAGCTCGCGTTCGTGAGAAAGGGAAACCCTTTGAAGCTCAGCGGTTTTCCGGGCCCAATATTGATCATCCATTTGCCTGTCGATAGCGGCCAGGTCCATACCGACAAGTTCACTCTTGGCATACCCGGTCATTTCGCAGGCCTTCCTGTTCGCTTCGAGAATGATCCTTGAATCTGGATCAATGATGGCGTAGGCCTCATCCGAAACATCCAGGATGGTTTCAAACAATTTGCGTTCTACGGACAGCATGTCGTTCAAGAGGATGTACCTCCGCAGTCTGAAGGGAACCCGTCGCCGGGAAAGCGCTTTTCAAGGGCCGCCAGAAGCGGCAATCCCAGGGCGTAGCAGGCGACGGCCTGCCCGACTCCTACATACATGGCCGCAAAGGGAAAAGATACTTCCGTCAGGTACGCAAGATAGCCTCCCACCACGAGGGCGTTCACGACTACCGGCGGCAACGCCGCAAGGAACCTGTTCGGCATGAGACGGGTCAACACGGCGGCAACGAGGGTCGCAGCACTGCCGAATATGACATCGATAAGGCCGAAGCCGCCGAACAGGTTGGCGATCAGGCACCCGAGAAAAAGGCCCGGTATCGCCTCCACCCAGGGCCACGGAAGCAGCGTCAGCGCCTCGGCGATGCGGACCTGGACGGGGCCGTAGGACAGGGGCGCAAAAAAGACAACCAAAAGTGCGTAGGCGGCTGCGATGAGAGCAGCCCGAACCATGGCGCCCAGTGAAAAAAAACGCTGAAAGGGAAGACCCACCGACAGATCATCCTCCTTGATTGAAAAAATTCACCAGAAAAGAGAAGAACCTGCACAATTTTACCAAAAAAAGGCAATGATTCCTGAAGAAATACAAAACAAACCAAATTATCTGAAATCCCCGGCGGGGTAAAAATATTTGCCACAATGCCCGATCGCAGGGATAATATACGGGAGAAGCAGACCCTGACATTATGCGGGTAAATTAAAGGTCTCGCGATTCTGTGCCCGGGGAGGTGACATGAAAAGAAAAACCGCAACGAAAACAGCCTGAGCGAGAACGGTAGAACTGTTTTGCAACAGGGCTAAAGGGAAGCGAAAAAAGATGGAGGGATACCGTATGAATTACGGAAAGATTCTCCGTGTCGACCTGTCTACTGGAAAAACAAAAACCGAAGAGGTCGACGAAAAGCTTGCGCGCCAGTACATAGGAGGTCGAGGCTACGCCTCACGTCTCCTCTATGAAGAGCTCCCCGCAAAGACGGACCCTCTCGGTCCGGAAAACATCCTCATTTTCGTCACAGGACCCCTGACGGGAACCAGCGCACCTACGGGGGGACGGTACATGGTGGTCACCAGAGGCCCCTTGAACGGGTATATCGCGTCCAGCAACAGCGGGGGCGTCTGGGGAGCCGAACTCGCCAGGGCCGGGTATTTCATGGTCATTTTCACCGGGCAGGCAGAAAAACCGAGTTACCTGTGGATCAAGGACGACAAAGTGGAACTTCGGGACGCAGCCGGGATCTGGGGCCTCGACACCCATGCGGCCACGGACGCCTTGCTTGACGACGTGGGCGACTCTTCTGCAAAGGTGTCCTGCATAGGCCCAGCCGGAGAAAAGATGTCGAAAATTGCCTGCATCATCAACGACAAGCACCGGGCCCCCGGACGTACCGGTGTCGGCGCCGTCATGGGATCCAAAAACCTCAAGGCCGTGGTCGTAAAAGGTAGCGGCAAGGTTTCCATCACAGACGAGGAAGCCTTCAAGACCGGCAGGGAAACTGCGTTGAAAAAAATAAAGGAAAACCCCGTTACCGGGGAAGGACTTCCCGCCTACGGAACTGCCGTGCTGGTGAACATCGTCAATGGCGTTGGAAGTTATCCACACAAAAACTGGCAATTCGCCCAGATGAAAAACGCCGAGGCTCAGTCGGGTGAAACCCTCGCCAATACCTACCTCACCTCGAAACGGGGATGCTTCGCCTGCCCGATCCAGTGCGGCAGAGTGACGAGCCTGGGCGAGAAATCCGGTGAAGGGCCGGAATACGAGAGCATCTGGGCCCTCGGCTCCAGCACCGGCGTGGAGGATCTCAAACCCATAACGGAGGCGAACTATCTCTGCAACGAGCTGGGGCTTGACACCATCAGTGCCGGGTCCACCGTGGCGGCGGCTATGGAGCTTTACGAAAAAGGGTTTATTAAAAAGGAAGAACTCGAGGGGGGCCCGGAACTGGAATTCGGGTCCGGTGAGGCCCTTGTCTATTGGGTCGAAAAGATGGGCAAGGCCGAAGGTTTCGGCAAAAAGCTCGCGGAAGGAAGCTATCGCCTTGGTGAAGCCTACGGACACCCCGAGTTTTCCATGAGCGTCAAAAAACAGGAGATGCCCGCCTATGATGCGCGCGGTATCCAGGGAATCGGCCTGAACTACGCCACAAGCAACAGGGGCGGCTGCCACGTGAGAGGGTACACCATATCCCCCGAAATCGTGGGCCTTCCTGAAAAAATCGACCCCTGGGAAATCGAAGGGAAGCCGCAATGGGTAAAGACCTTCCAGGATCTGTCGGCCTCCATCGACGCTTCGGGGATGTGCCTTTTCACGTCCTTCGCCCTCGGTCCCGAGGACTACGTGAATCTTCTCAATGCACGGACCGGTTTCGATTATTCCGTGGAGGAGATTTTGGCCTGCGGGGAACGGATCTGGAACCTGGAGCGGCTTTTCAACCTTCGCGAGGGGCTTGACCCCCAGTCGGAGGACACCCTGCCGAAGCGCCTCCTCGAGGAACCCATTCCCGAGGGCCCGGCAAAGGGCAAGGTGAGCCGTCTGAAGGAAATGCTCCCCGAGTACTACGAGCTCCGCGGCTGGGACGCCAAAGGGCTCCCGACGGGGCAGAAGCTCGAGGAACTCGGTCTCAAGGGGTTGGGGCAGGACTGATGGTCACCATTCGTTACTTCGGCCCCTTTCGCGATGTGACGAAGACCATGGAAGAGGAGGTCCCGGGCGGTCAATCCGTCCGGTACCTCCTTTCAGTCCTTGAGTCCCGCTACGGAAAAACTTTCAGTCCCTCTGAAAAGCCTCTTCCGGTCGCAGGCCGCCTGATCCTGCTGGTCAACGGAAGACATGTCCAGCATCTTGACGGCCTCGACACACACCTTGACGACGGGGACGTGCTGTCCGTGTTCCCGCTGCTCGGCGGGGGCTAGAAAGCCCCGCCTTTTGCGAAAGCCTCAATCGCGGTCCAAAGAAGCTCCGGAAGCACATCCAGCGTGTAGGGAAGGTGCAGGCGTTCCGTCGGCTTGTGCGGGTCCTTCCCGGAGACGCCGACGTTGAGCACTGGAATGTCGAGTGCCATGAGTTCCTTCACGGAAATGCGGTAGACGCTTCCCCAGCCCGGCATGTTGGCTGCAACGCAGAAGGGGTCAAAGGCGCTGCCTCGATATCCCAGGTAGCTAAGGTCACAGATACCGCCGAAAAAGCCCCGGATCCCCATCTCTATCCCGTGCTTCGCTTTCGCCTTGGCTGTCACCTTGCCGGCCACCTGGAGCGCGAGCCTGTCCGACGACCTGCTTTCGGAATTTTCCCTGTGAGGATACCAGGGCGGCAAAAACCCTACGATAATAGCTGGTCCCTTTTCACTTCCCAGATTAGACAGTTCGCCCAAAAGGGCCAATGATTTTTCCCTGTCATCAAGCCTGTCATCGAGGTCGGACACTTTTTCGCGGATATATTTCTTGAGGTCCGGCACGTCCCGGGCCAGTTTTGAAACAAACTCTTCGAAAGTCAAGACTTTCGGGGGACAAGGCCTGTAATCTGCGGCCCCCAGGCCCCGGGCGGATCGTCCAAGGTGGTCAAGGGCGTTTTCAAACGCCTTTTCGGCCAGGCCCTTCAGGTCCTTCAGGATGTCTGCAGGCGCACGCCTGAGGGTCATCAGGTTGTAAAAGGCCACCGCCCTGTCGGGCAAGGTAACGGAATAGTTTTTCCGGATATCCCTCAAATAGAGGCATGCCGGAGGGGGCGTTTTTTCCTCGCCGACGGATTCGGTAAAATCAGGATTGGCCTCCATGAGGGTGTTGCAGCAGGATGCCAGCAGCGTGGCGCTCAGGCCCCGGAAATACTGCCCCACATGGGTTCCTGCGCCGAGGCAGTAGAAAAAAGGCATCAGCTTGCCCACCGTTCCTGTAAAGACCGTTTCCCCGGCCTCCTCCGGGGCCCCCGCGCTTGAAGGCTCCGTGAGTATCGCGCCTGCGTAGGTGAGGCCTTCCTTCTCCCCGAGTTCCGAAAAGAGACCGACGGCGCCGCGCATCCCGAGAGAGCTGTCCTCCTCGTCGGGAACGGCCAAAAAAAGGAGGTTCGCGTCGAGTGCGCCCGGGTTTTTCGAAGCTTCGGCCAGCAGGGCCATCTCGACCGCCAGTCCTGCCTTCATGTCCATGATGCCCCTGCCGAAAAGGTATTCCCCGGAAGCAAGGTCATCCAGGACTTCGCCCCCGAGTCCGGCATCGGCAAGGGCCCTGGTGTATTCGAGGGGCGAAAAGGCCAGATGGCGCAAGGCACCGAAATCCTCTGTTCCAACCACATCGTAGTGCCCCGTCAGGATGACCGTTTCGGCCCGTGGCGGCTCCGCTTTCAGCAGACACCCCACGATGCTGCGTCCCAATGGATCCTTGGGCAAAGGCCTGTCGATCACGCTTTCGGGGTGAGCCTTCACCCAGGGGATGGTTTCAAGCTTCTTCCGTATGAACCTGCCTGTTTCCGCTTCCTCGGGCGTTCGCGTCACTCCGGGAATTTTGACAAGATCGAGAATCAGTTGCAGAATGCTTTCCCTGGATGCCGTAATCATCAAGGCTCACCTCAAAATGCCCGAATTTTGTCGGGACGGACTGGAATGCATGCAGTAGAATACAAGTATATCACCGGGAAAGGCGCCCGACCGGGGGACAAGACCATGCGCAGAATACGGGAAATTTTCATGAACCACTCCAAGCTTGCCGTTCTGACATTGACCCATTTCATCAACGATATTCACGGTTCCTTTCTTCCCACCTTCATCCCGCTCATTGTCGAACGTCTGGGCATTACCTACGCCCAGGCCGGGCTTCTCCGGTCCCTGTCCGGAGTCATTCACATGATCGTCCAACCCATGGCGGGCTACATTTCCGACCTTTTCACCCGCCCCTACGCCCTGATGGCCGGCCCCGTCATGACCGCCCTGGGGGCATCACTGCTCCCGGCGTCGCCCACGTACGGACTCGCCTTTCTCTTCGTGGGACTCTGGGGGTTCGGAAGCGCCGTCTACCACCCTTCAGGACACGGGGGCGTGGGGTACGTGGAGGATCCGTCACAGCTCGCCTTTTTCCTGGCCATTTTCGCCGTGGGCGGAATCTTCGGCGCCACGGTCAGCCCACTTTATGCCATCGCCCTGTACAGGGTTTTCGGGAACACTTTTATGCCCCTGGCGGCCCTCGTTCCGGTGGCTTTGACGGGCTACCTGACCTGGCGCGTCATTCCAAAGCTGAAGGACAGGGCTCATGACGCCAGGCCCTCCCCCCTGGATTTCATCAAGACCATGGGAAGCACCTTCCGGATCATCTACCCCATCTGGATCGTCGCGGTCTGCCGCGACACAGCCGTCAGCGGCGTCCGCTTTTTCCTGCCCCTGCTCATCGCCTCCAGGGGAGGGACCATCGTCAATGTGGGAACCATTCTCTTTACCATCAACATCACCGGAGCCGTCTCCCCGGTTTTTGGCGGCCGGATCGCCGACTCCATCGGGCGCAAGAAAGTCATCGCCTTCGGCATGATCGCCGCCCCTTTCTTTCTCGTTCCCGCCGCCCTGACACGGGGAATCATCTCCATCGCCCTCTACATGACCGGAAACGCTCTGTTACAGGCCCTGCTTCCTGTTACAGGCGCCGCGGCACAAGAGATGGCACCACGGTCGAGAAGCATTGTGGCTTCGCTTGTGACCGGTTTCGCCTTTGGCCTCGCCGGACTGCTGCTCGCACCGATCGGCCTTTTAGCCGACATCTTCGGCCTGGTGGCGACCCTGATCTTTATTGCATTCATCCCCCTTCTGCCCATGCCTCTGTATTTCTGGAAATGGCGTTCCATGGAGGACCATCGCCACAGCGGATAAAACGCCCTGCCTCCCTCCGTCGAAAGGACCGGCATCTTCCGTATTTTCCCGGCAGGGCAATTTGCCTTGAAAGGCATCACGTTATCAGGATAGTATGTTATAATTCCTCAACGGGAAGGGGCGTGATGACCGGTGCTCAAACTTGAAGTCGAACACTACATGCAGCTCCGGAAGAAGATCGAGGAACGGGCAAAAACACTGTGCGAACTCTACGTGAAAGTCTATTTCGACTGCGACGATGCCTCGGTGTTCGTGACAAACATCGAGGTGGGCAAAAGCGGCCGTTTCCGCATCATGTTCACCGAGTCGGACATGGAGGAGATCCTATATCTCCCGCCTGAATATTTCTGGCTGACCGATGACGAGGTTTCCGTCAGGATGTCCATGGACAAGAAAATAAAAAACGACGCCTTGAAACAAAAGCGGGACACCCATTCCACGAACAGGTGACGAGGCACCAAAAGGCGATGACGGGAAAATCAGGAGGGATCTTCTTCGGGGGATTCCTCCTTTTTCGTTTCGTGTTTTCCCCCGACCATTGTCTTTCCGAAAATGGCGGCTGCAGCCCCGGCGAGGGAGCTGCCCCAGTAAATAAGGGTAACCGCCGCGCTTCCGAGAACCCCTCCGACCAAAGGACCCGTCGCCCAGGCCGTGTCCTCGGCGGTCATGATGCCCGTGATCACCGCCGTCCGGTCCTGGGGATAGGCCTCAACAGCCAATGCTATCACCGTGGATTGAAGGGGGGCGAATCCGATCCCCAGGAGGAACGCAAAGGAAGCCGTCATCGCCCAGGTCCAGGAGAGGGCCAGCCCGGCTGTTGACAGGGCCGTAACTGTAAACCCCGCGACAAGGACCTTGTGAGGGTTTCTGGCATCGACAAGTGCCGACAAAGGGCCCCTGAGAAGGAGTGTCCCTATTGCGAAGGGAACGAAAAAGGCGGAAACGGGCACGCCTCTTTCGCCGAGAAGCAGGGCTATGAAATTATTGGTCATGCAGATGATGAAAGCCTGGGAGAAGGTCAGGAGGGCGAGCTTTCTGAAAGGCCGTTCCTTCAGAAGAAAGCTTATGGTCACCCGTTCGCCAGGTTTTGCGCTCCTGGGGGTGAGCAATGCCGAGAGAAGGCAGGCCGCTGCGGCAAGGACAAGGAGCATTCCGTAATAGGCCCACAGCCTTCCGGACATTATGGCCCACTCGGCGTAACTGATCATGAATAGCTGTGGCAGCATCGCCGTTGTCCCCAGCCAGAGCATCCCCCTCCGGGTCATGCTCGGCGGCAGCACCACGTGAAGGTAAACCAGGTTGGCCACCAGAAAGATCGACAGGGAAACGCCCTGCATGGCCTTGGCAAGAAGCAGAAGCAGCAGGGAGTCTCCCGCGGCGAAGAGCATGAGTACCGTCACGACCAAAAGAGTCGAAGACAAAACCAGGGCGTTTTTCCCCATGAACCGATCGATGAGCCATTTGACCGCAGGTCGGACGGCCACGAGGGTTCCGTCCATGGCGAAGGCAAGGAAGGCAACAACCATGGTCGAGTAGCCCCACCGCACTACCTGCAGAGGGAAGGCGAAAAAGGAAAGAACTGCGGAATAATGACAAAAAGCCAGGCCCCAAAGCAGCAGGTAATCCCGTGCTCCTTTGCCTTCTATCATCTTTGGACCGGATGACGCCTTTTCCCCGGATTGAAAAAGCTTCACGGCGCCCTCTCCACCCGGTTTCGACCGGCCTCCTTGGCCCTGTACAGGGCCTCGTCGGACCTGCGGAGCATATCGTCCGAGGTCTCGCCCCCTTTCAGCGTCGAGACGCCGAAACTGCAGGTCACAGGCTTTGGAGGATATTCCAGCTTGAGTGCTTCGACCATCTTCCTGATCCGCTCGGCACAGCGGTACGCCTCGTCTTCCCCAAGACCAGGGAGAAGGACCAGGAATTCCTCGCCCCCGATACGGGCAGGGAGGTCCTCGTTTCTCAGGTTTTCCGAAAAGAGTCTGCCGACGGCCTCGAGGATGCGGTCGCCGGCCGCATGACCCCAGGTATCATTGATATCCTTGAAGTGATCCAGATCGGCCATAAAAACCGAAAGAGGCGTTCCTTTTGATTCTGCGTCGCCGACCATGTCCTTGAGCTGGTCCATGACGTATCTGCGGCTTGCAAGCCCCGTGAGAATATCGGTATGCATCAGCCTGGTGATTGTCTCGTTGGCCCTTTCCAGTTCCATGTTTTTTCTCGAGAGCTCCCTGGAAAGGTTCGCCAGCTCGTTGTTCATATAGGACATCTTTTCTATGATATCGCTGTCGGTCATGTGCCGTCGCTCGGCGAAAAAGGCGATTTTTTCGCCGCTTTTGCAGATGGAACACCAAAGGGTATGGACCGCCAACCCCCCCGTCCTGAAGTGAAGGGTGCACTTGTAAAATTGCGGCTCTGTTTTGTCTTTTTGGTCCGGGATTGAGCCGAGGATACCCTTCAACACGCTGCTTCCGCGTTCATCAAGAAAACCGTGGAGGTTCCCGGGCAGCCTCCGCCCCGCCGCCCTGAACAGCCTTCTGAGGCCTCCGTTCGTTTGGAGAATGTTGCCTTCTTCGTCAATGGTCGCCACGACGAGCTGGCTCTCCGTCTGGAGGAAGCCTTCGAGGGCCTTGGGTAAAAACTGGTGTTTCCCATCTTCTTTCATGGATTTTTCACCCGCCGGTCGGCTTCATCCCACCATTTTCGGGCAAGTTTCGAGGCCTCGGCGGCATTCTCCGCATAGCCGTCTGCTCCCATGGTTTTCCACAAGTCCGGCATTCTTCCGAAGAGTTGCCCGCCCACCATGATCCTCATCTTTTCCGTCGCCGCCTTTTCCCGGATACCTCCTATGATCTTCTGGGCCTGCTTCAGATTGAAGGGCATGGCGACCGAAAGGGCCAGGAGAAAGGGCTGCGTCTGTTCCACGCGCTCAAGAAGGGAATAGGGCTCGATGTCGGACCCCAGGTATTCCACGTTCCACCCGTCCCGTTCAAGCAGGTCAGCCACCATCCGTGCACCGATCTCATGGTATTCGTTCGGCGCCGCGGAAACGACGGCCTTCCCGAAACGCCTCTCCGAGCGAAGGACCCAGGCATAGAGGGACGCCATGACCCTGGCGACGATGGCCGACGCGAGATGCTCCTCTGCCACGGAGATCTCGTCCCACTCCCAGAGATCCCCTATGGAATACATGGCAGGTTGCACGATCCCGAGGTAAAAAGCCTCCAGGTCATCCTCCGAAGCCACCTTACGAGCGGCCGTGTCGAGACACGCCCTGTGATCGCCCAAAAGCAGGGCATCCCGGAAATCCCGCGCATCCTCCGACAACTCGCCACATGTGCCCTCAGGAGCCCATGCCGCTCTTTTCAGGCAACTGCAGGCCACCATGGCATCATGGGTTTCAAGAAGGGCGTCGTAAAGGGGCAGGATCTCGCGGGCGCCTTCCGGGGACAGGATCTTTTCGATAACACTCTTGAAGACCCCGAAAAGGGCGGGAAAATAGTCAGCCTTCACCCCGTGGGCCATATAGCTCCTGTACACCCAGGGCACCGTCCTGGCCAAAAGATCGTACCTGCCCGAGTCCAGTACTTCGGCGATGGTTCCCACGTGGTTTTCATGGTTTTCAAGCACCGCCTCGACGGGACTTTCCCCGACCAGATCATAGAAATCCCTCCGTGCCTGCATGGAACTGTTTACGGCCTCTACGATGACCCGGGCCTTTCTTCCATACTCTTGGGCGGCCTCCCGTGAAACAGGCCGAAAAGAGGCCAGCCGCTTTTCGAGGGGGTTTCCCATGACCATCCCCTCCTTTCAGGGAAAGTGTACCTCATGAAATTTAAAAGCCCAAAACTCTTCCTCTTTGCCTTGGCCCTGAACACCCGAATTTCTTTCGTCCACGGGCCCCGCCTCCAAAAAACCTCTCTAGGGCGACGGCCGGCCCGGACAACCAAAGCACCTGTGCGCCCTTTTTCTGACCCAGGGATCATCCAAGCCATAAAAAATGGGGCGGCAAAAGCCGCCCCTCTGGATCTTTCAAAACCTGCTTCGCATCCAGCTGTGAATAACCGCCTCAGGCCGCTTTCTTCTCATGGAAGAGAGCCACGTTCTCCTGGTCACTGTGCTCCGTCATGAGTGAAATAACGACGATGGCGACAAAAGAAACGGCCCAGCCGATATAGGATCCCGAGAAACCGCCCGGATCCCCCATGAGGGACCAGACAAGGGCCGAACCGCCGCCCAGGATGATGCTCCAGAAGGCCCCCGTCGCCGTCGCCCGTTTCCAGAAAAGCAGGGCAAGCATCGGGAAGAAGAGACCCGCAGCCCCGAAGGTGTAGGCATACATGACAAGGTCGATAACCCTCGGTATCTTGTACGCCAGCCCTATCGCAAAAGCTCCCATGATCAGCACCGCCAGGCGGTTGACCTTCATGAGCTGCGCGTCGGTTGCCTCGGGGTTTATAAGCTTGTTGTAGATGTCGTTTGTAAATATGGCCACAGACCCCATGAGGCAGGAGTCCGCCGTGGAAAGCACCGCCGCCATGTAGGCCGCCACGACAAGGCCCGAAACCCCTATTGGAAGAATGGTGACGATCATCGTAGGTGTCGCCAGTTCCGGATCATCCAGGCCCGGAATCAGGACATGTGCCATGAGTCCCACAAGGGTCATGCCAATGGCGAAAAGGGGCCATTCTATGGGAAAGCCGGTCAGGAAAATCCCCCATTTCGCCGTCTTCTCGTCCTTGGCGGCAATGACCCGCTGGAAGGTGGCGATGGAGATGAACCATACGGGGAAGATCGACAAAAACCAGCCGATTGCCGTCTTCCATCCTACGGCATCCCATCTTGTAAGCTCCGCGGTATCCGGGTTGTTCGCCAGTTTCTCCATCAGCGCGCCGTAACCACCGACATCCTTGAGCCCTATGGGGACGAGGATGAAAATGACGCCGACAAAAAGAACAACGAGCTGGTAGACGTCAAGGGTCATGACCGCCTTGAGCCCCCCCATGGCGGTATAGACAAGGATAATGATGCCGGCGATGATAATGGTGATCGTCACGTTCAGCCCGATGGTGCCGGCCACGAGTTTGGCTCCGGCGATCACCTGGCCTCCCACGAAGGTCCACCATGCAAGACCTATCAGAATGGCCGCCACCATGCCCGTCTTCTTGTCAAAACGATAGGCAAAAAGGTCTCCCGTGGTAAGGCCCTTGACCTTGTCGGACCAGCGCTTGATCTTCGGGGCAAGGAAAAAGGCCGCCAGCACGGCGCTCAGTCCGGAAACCCCGATAAGCCAGGATCCCGAAATGCCGATACTGAAGCCCAGTCCGCCCATGGCGATACTGAAACCGCCCCCGAGGTCCGTTGCCGCTGCCGATCCCGTCGTCCGGATGAGCCCCATGTTCCTGTCCGCCGCCAGGAAGGATTCGTTCTCCTTCCCCTTTTTCGCCTGCTTCATGATGTAATAACCGATGGAAAGCAATGATGCGAAATAAAGGATGACGACAAGCATATCCAGGGTATGCAACTGCATGTTTTTCCCTCCCTTTCGTCCTCTCCTTTTTCGTCTTTGCAGACGGAGTCCCCTTTTTCCTTCCGCCTCGCTCTTTTCTAGAGCCTCAATTCCTCGGATTAACAGCCTTTCTCCGCCAAACCTCCCTTCTCCCGCGTTACCCGGCCCAGGAAGTCGTAAAGGTATTCAGCCGTTGCCGTAACCGTATCAAGCTCCACGTATTCGTCGGCTCCGTGGAAATTTCCGCCTTTCGGACCGGCAACGAGGGTCGGGATATTCAATCTCCCGCCCGTGTAGCAGAAATCGCCCACGCTTGCGAAATAACTTGTTTCCGGAGTCTTTCCCGTCACTGCCTCCATGGATTTCTTCATCCCGACGACGTAAGGGTTATCTTCGGGAACCACGTAGGCGGGAAACCCGTCACAATCCTCGTGAGGTGCATCCCTGAACCTGATATCGGCTTTTGCGGCCACTTTGGCCTTTTTTATCGCCTCCTCTGCTTCACGGAGTACCGTTTCTTTCGTCTCTCCCACGGTGACATGCCTGAATATGCTGAAAAGGGCCTCGTCGGGGACGGAAAGGGCCGCCCCGCCGCCGTGGAAATCGATGCAACAGATCGAACCGGGGCCCAGTTTTTCATGAGCGGGAAGCTTGGTCTTTTCCAGCTCCAGGAGGATTTTCGCCGCCTCGCTGACGGCGTTGATACCGCATTCAGGCTGGGCTCCGTGGGCGGATTTTCCCTTGACGCGCACTGAATAATTCCATCCGCCGCGGGCCCCGAGGCACAGACTGGGAAAGCCGACTCCGGAAAAGGCGCTGCTCGGTTCGGCAATCACCGCCACGTCGGCATCTTGGGGAATAAACCCGTCCAGAATCAGCGCATCCGTACCAAGTCCGAAGGGTCCCTCTTCGTCACAGACCAGGCTGTACAGGATCTTTCCGTAAAAATCCCCTTCCGCTTTTGCAAATTCCCTCAGGACCATCATGATTGCGGCGCAGCCGCCTTTCATGTCGCAGGCTCCCAGCCCGTACATCCTGTTGCCCTCGACATTGGCCGCAAAAGGATCGCGGGTCCAGCCGTCACAGAGTTTGACCGTATCAAGGTGGCCATTGACAACCACCGTGGGTCCGGGGCGGCCGCTCTCAAGCCTCCCGACCACATTGACGCCCCTGTAGTCGAAAATCCTGTCCTCGTGGAAACGATGGTAGTCCACGGGGACACCGGCATCGGACAACCAGCTGTGGGCGAATTCCATGACTTGCTCTTCTTCAAAGTAGGGGCTCGGGATTTTTACCAGTTCCGCCAAAAGCCCCGTAAGCTCTTTTTCGTCAAAACGAATCATTATCAGGCCTTCCCGCGTTTCCTGCGGTCCAGGTCGGAGGGTTCAAGGGAACTGGAATCCCCCTCGTAGAGCTTAATCAGGCCTTCCCGGGAGAGTTCGCGCTGCCGTGCCGTATATTCCTCCCAGTGATACAGGTCCTCGGGGCGGCTCTGGTTGTCGTCGGGTTCGGTGT
>JBKHBH010000046.1:0-14974 GCA_046542505.1 Thermovirgaceae bacterium
TTTTTCCGTGAGGCAACGAATCCGTTTCGTCTAGGTTTTAGGTGAGGCAACTCGCAGCCTTGTCATGCCCCCTGGTCGCGTTTTATAATGCATAATACATTTTTCAGCAAAGGATCACGCAATCACGCCGGACAAGCCACATTGCCGCACTTTTTGCATGCTCCAGCATTTTTATTTGAAAACATGACTCCGCCTTCACTCTTCTGACACCCCGTGCCATGAAAAATATCTGCGAAAAACGTTTCAGGACTCTCCGGGCTTGAAGGTGTGAGAAATGCCGCCAAAGTTTGTTCTCGCAACAACTAAAAACCTTTGAGGAGGGAACAGTCATGGCAAAGAAGAAGGGACGTCTCGATTTCATCAGGATGAAAAAGGAGGGAGAACAGGTCGCCTGGGTGACGGCATATGATTTCCCCACGGCTTCTTTTGCGGAACAGGCCGGGATGGACATGATCCTCGTGGGAGACTCCCTGGGCATGGTGGTTCTCGGATACCAGGGAACGGTTCCTGTAACCATGGAGGACTGCATCCGGCACAGCCAGGCCGTGAGAAGGGGGGCCCCGAACACCTTCTGTATCGGTGACCTGCCCTTTCTGTCCTACCAGACCTCTGACAGTGAGGCCGTCTACAACGCCGGTCGATTCCTGAAGGAAGCCGACATGGACTCGGTGAAGCTTGAGGGCGGCAAGCGGGTCCTGTCAAAAATCAAGGCCATTGCCGACGCGGGCATCCTCGTCATGGGGCACATCGGCCTGACTCCCCAGAGCTCAGGAGTGCTCGGCGGGTTCAAGGCCCAGGGGCGGGACCCTGAAAGCGCCCGGGACCTGATCGAAGACGCTCTCGCGATCCAGGATGCGGGAGCCTGGTCGATTCTTCTCGAGGCTGTGCCGCCGGAGCTGACGCAGTTTCTGGCCAAAAAACTCGAAATACCCGTCTATTCCATCGGGGCCGGCGGCCCCTGCGACGGGCAGGTCCTGATCTGCGGCGACATGCTGGGGCTTTTCCAGGCTTTCACGCCCAAATTCGTCAAGAAGTACGCCAACGTGGCCGAGATCGAGACAAAGGCCTTCGAGGAGTATATTGCGGACGTCAAGGAAGGCAGGTTCCCCACAGACGAACACTGCTACCACATTCTCTCCGACCGAAAAGAGGAGTACTACAAGATGCTCAAGGAATTCGAGTAAAAAGTGACACTTGGCCCTGAAGAAGCGGCAGGACTTTCATGAGACCCCGTTGCTTCTGCGGTGCTTGTGCATTGTGAGGCGAAGTACTCTTGACAACCGAAAAGGGCCGGGCGGTTTTCCCGCCCGGCCCTTTTGTGCGAAGTTCTGCCCTTTCCCGATTCCTAAAAACCTAGAACAGGTTGAGGATGTGCCCCTCGTCGTCCACGTCGATGGCCTCCGCGGCGGGCTTTTTGGGCAGCCCGGGCATGGTCATGATGGACCCGCAGATGGGCACGATGAAGCCCGCCCCCGCCGACAGCCGGACCTCGCGGACGGTTATCCGGAAGCCACGGGGACGGCCTTTCTTCGCCGGGTCATCCGTCAGGGACATCTGGGTCTTGGCCATGCACACGGGGAGTTTCCCGTAGCCCCTTTCCTCAAGCTCGGCAATGGTCTTCACCGCCGCGTCTGTGTAGTCCACTCCATCGGCGCCGTAGACGTCCTTGGCGATGGTCTCGATCTTCTCCCGGATCGGAAGCTCGAGCCGGTACAGGGGATGGTACCCGTTGTCGCCCTTTTCGATGGCGTCAAGAACGGCCTCGGCCAGCTCATATCCCCCGGCTCCGCCCTTTTCCCACACTTCCGACAGGGCGATCCGCGCACCGTGGCGCTCCGCCGCCTGGTGCACGGCCTCGATTTCGGCTTCCGTGTCGGAGGTGAAACGGTTCAAGGCCACCACCACGGGGACGCCGAAGCGGGACAGGATGTCGATGTGGGCCTCGAGGTTCTCCGCTCCCTTTTTGAGGGCCTCGACGTTCTCCTTGCCCAGTTCACCCTTGCCCACCCCGCCGTGCATCTTCAGCGCCCGAACGGTGGTCACCAGCACCACGGCGTCGGGGTGGAACCCGGCATGGCGGCTGACGATGTCAAGAAATTTCTCGGCGCCAAGGTCGGAGGCGAAGCCCGCTTCCACCACGGCGTAGTCGGTAAGCTTGAGGGCCATCTTCGTGGCGGTGATGGAGTTGGTCCCGTGGGCAATGTTGGCGAAGGGGCCGCCGTGGACAAAGGCGGGAACGTGCTCGATGGTCTGGACCAGGTTGGGGTTGAGGGCGTCTTTGAGAAGCGCTGCCATGGCTCCGTGGGCCTTGAGGTCCGACGCGGTGACGGCATCGCCGTCCGTGGTGTAGCCCACCACGATCCGGCCAAGACGTTCCTTGAGGTCCTTGAGGTCTTTCGACAGGCACAATATGGCCATGACTTCCGAGGACACGCTGATGTCAAACCCGCTCTCCCGGGGAACACCGTGGGGCTTCCCGCCGAGGCCGATCACCGTGTTCCGGAGCGCACGGTCGTTCATGTCGAGAACCCTCCGCCAGGTGATCCGGCGCGGGTCGAGGCCGAGCTCGTTCCCCTGCTGGAGGTGGTTGTCGATCATGGCCGACAGAAGGTTGTGGGCCGTGCTCACGGCGTGGATGTCCCCCGTGAAGTGGAGGTTGATGTCTTCCATGGGAAGCACCTGGCTGTACCCGCCCCCCGCGGCGCCGCCCTTGATCCCGAAGCAGGGGCCCAAAGAGGGCTCCCGAAGGCAGAGCATGGCCTTTTTCCCCTTTTTGACCAGCGCCTGGGTCAGGCCGATGGTGGTGGTGGTCTTCCCCTCTCCCGCCGGCGTCGGCGTGGTGGCGGTCACCAGCACCAGCTTCCCGTCGGGGCGCTCCGAAAGCTCGTCGAAGTATTTCAGGTCCACCTTCGCCTTCGTGTGGCCGTAGGGAATGAGGTATTCCCCGGGTATCTCCAGTTTCTTCGCAATCTCCCCGATGGGCTCCATCTTCGCTCTCTGCGCTATCTCGATGTCCGACAGCATGACTTTCACTCTCCCTTGACGAAGTTCGGCAGATTTGACATTGTGTTATAGCCTTTCAAAAAATCCGGGCTTTCCCTGACAAACCCGCGGACGATGAACATATTATCACTACCAGCCGCCTTCTTCCATGACCTTTCAAAGGGCGGAAAACAGGCGCCGAAACACGCAAGGGGGTGACACTTCTTGAAGATACGGCTTGAAGCCGCAATCGCAAAGGGACGAAGCGTTATCGCCGGGGGCAGGGTCGCGGACTATATCCCCGAACTGGGCAAGGCGGACCCGAAAGCCCTTGCCGTGGCCTGCTGCGGCATGGACGGGGCAGTCATTGCTTCGGGGGATACGGACACACTCATTTCCATCCAGTCCATATCGAAGGTCGTCTCACTGGCGGCGGCCCTCCTCGAGTGCGGCGAAGAGAAAGTTTTCTCCGCAGTGGGAGTGGAACCGACAGCGGATCCCTTCAATTCCATCATGCGCCTGGAAATGAGGGCGCCCCACAGGCCCCAGAACCCGCTGATCAATTCGGGCGCCATCGTCGTGCTGTCTCTTCTGCCATACACAGAAAGCCGCTCACGGTTTGAAGCGGTCCTCGACCTGACACGGAAAATGTGCGCCAACACGTCTATTCTGGCCAACGAGACGGTTTATCTTTCTGAAAAGGCCACCAGCGACAGGAATCGCTCCCTGGCATATTTCCTCAGAAGCACGGGTTCGCTGAAAGGAGACATCGAAGACATCCTGGATTCTTATTTCCACCAGTGCGCGATCGCTTGCACCGTCAGCGACCTGGCCGTCATGGGAGCCACTCTTGCCAACGACGGCGTCAACCCCGTGAGCCGCGAGAAGGTCCTCCCAAGACGAATATCCCTTGCCCTGCGATCCCTCATGGCAACCTGCGGTCTCTACGACGGCTCCGGCGAATTCGCCCTCAGGGTGGGAATCCCTGCGAAAAGTGGCGTCGGCGGAGGGATCATGGCGGCCGCCCCCGGAAAGATGGGCCTTGGGACCGTCGGACCCTCCCTGGACCCCAAAGGGAATTCCATCGGCGGGATGCACGTTCTGGAGGAGCTTTCCAGAGAATTGGGCTTCCGGGTCTTATAGCCCTCGACATACCATACATCTAGTATTATTGTTGAATTTACTACCACATATATAGTGAACCTGCCTGAGAAAAGGAGCGGTCTCATCATGCAGAACACCGGGCGAACCGGAAAAACCGCGAAGGCTCTTTCGGAAAACTCTCTGAGGGTCCTGCGGGAACGGTATCTCGTCAAGGACAAAAGTGGAAAAATCATTGAAACCCCGGAAGAAATGTTCCGGCGCGTCGCCAATGCCGTTGCCGGTGCTGAAGGTACCGGGCCCGAGGACTCCCTGGCGACGGCCTTCCGGGGCCTGATGGAGCGGCTGGACTTTCTGCCCAACAGTCCCACCCTCATGAACGCCGGGCGTACAGGAGGACAGCTCGCCGCCTGCTTCGTGCTTCCCGTGGAGGACAGCATGGAGGGCATTTTCGACGCCCTCAAATACATGGCCCTCATCCACAAGTCCGGAGGTGGCACGGGGTACAACTTCAGCAAGCTCCGTCCCGGTGGGGATCTCGTCTCGAGCACCAACGGCGTGGCGTCCGGCCCGATCTCTTTCATGAGCATGTTCGACCAGGCCACGGAAGTGGTCATGCAGGGAGGCATGCGTCGGGGGGCTAATATGGGCATCCTCAACGCCGATCATCCCGACGTCTTCAACTTCATCAGGGCCAAGACAGAGGAAGGGAAACTCAAGAATTTCAACATCTCCATCGGGGCGACGGAAGCCTTTATGCAAGCCGTCACAAACGATGGCGACTGGGATCTGGTGAACCCCCGAAGCAAAGAGATCATCAAGACCGTCAAGGCCAGGGACCTCTTCGACCTTATCTGCGAAATGGCGTGGAAAACGGGAGATCCGGGCATGATCTTCCTTGACAAGATCGAAGAGACGAACCCCACGCCCCATATCGGCCGCATCGACGCGACCAACCCCTGCGGCGAACAACCCCTGCTTCCCTACGAAGCGTGCAACCTGGGGAGCATCAACCTCTCCAACATGGTCGCTGAAGGCGGAATCGACTGGGACAAGCTCGCGGAGACCACCAGGCTGGCGGTCCGGTTTCTGGACAACGTCATCGACGTGAATGAATACCCCCTTCCCCAGATCGAGGAAACGGTCATG
The DNA here is from genome assembly GCA_046542505.1 of Thermovirgaceae bacterium. Taxonomy (GTDB): domain Bacteria; phylum Synergistota; class Synergistia; order Synergistales; family Thermovirgaceae; genus UBA1876. The sequence goes on from JBKHBH010000046.1 coordinate 5,233, forward strand.
AAAACCCGCAAGATCGGCCTCGGCATCATGGGCTGGGCGGACCTGCTTTTCCAGCTGAGGATTCCGTACGATTCCGAGGAAGCCCTCGAACTCGCCGAAAAGGTCATGTCCTTCATCACAGAAACGGGACGCGGGGAAAGCCGGGAACTGGCGAAAGTCAGGGCCCCCTACCCGGCGGACCGTGGGACGGGACTGCGGAACGCCACCATCACCACCATCGCCCCCACGGGGTCCATTTCCATGATCGCCGACTGTTCCTCGGGCATCGAGCCCGTCTTCGCCCTGGAGTTCACCAAGGAGGTCCTGGAGGGCAATCGTTTCACCTACGTCAACCCCTATTACCAGCAGGCCCTGGAAAGCGGGCTCGACCAAGAAACCATCGACAGGGTCTTCAAGACAGCCCACGACATTGCGCCACAGTGGCATGTCCGCATGCAGGCGGCTTTCCAGAAAGCCGTCGACAATGCCGTCAGCAAGACCATCAACCTGCCCAACAAGGCCACCGTGGACGACGTGAGGGAGGCCTACCTCCTCGCCTGGGAGACGGGATGCAAGGGCATCACAGTCTTCCGGGACGGCTGCCGCTCCGAGCAGGTGCTTTACACTGAACGCCCCGTGCAGCAGAAGCTTCCCATCCCCCAGGGCACCGAAGGTCCGAAACCGATCGAGCGTCCCTTCGTCCTGACGGGGAAAACGGCCAAGATCCCGACAAGTTACGGGAACCTCTACCTCACCGTCAACGAGGCCAACGGTCGGCCAATCGAGGTGTTCACCACCATGGGAAAATCCGGGCATGAAACGATGGCCTTCACGGAAGCCATCGGCAGGATGATCTCCCTGGCCCTCAGAAGCGGTGTGCGGATCCACCACATTATCAAGCAGATGAAGGGCATCGGAGGATCACAACCCGTCTGGCACGAGGACAGCGTCATCATGTCCGTGCCCGACGCCATTGCCTTCGGGTTGCAGCACCTTGGCTACCTCGACATGGAAGAAAAAGAAGTCATGGAGAGCATGGAGGAAACGGACATGTGCCCCGTCTGCGGCGCCTCCATGACCCGCATGGAAGGCTGCATTACCTGCACCGCCTGCGGATTTTCGAGGTGCTAGTAGCAGGCTTTGTCCTTTGAAGGAAGGTAAAGAGCAAAAACAGGAAAAGCAGGGGCCCCGAAAGCGGCCCCTGCTTTTTTTCGATGGCGCCCGGTTCAGATTTCGTCCAGGGGGAAAACAGGCCGCTTCAGATGTCTGTAGGCGAAATTGGAAAAATTCGAGGACAACAGGCCCGGCGTGTCGACCTCGATAATTTCCGCGGCCAGCCCTTCATAGGCGGCCCGAAAGTGCAGCGATGATTTCACAACGAGTATTTTTTTCTCCGTGGGCTCGATGCCCATGCGCCTGAAAATTTCCGGGTCCCAGGGCTGAAACCGCCGCTCGGGAACGATTACTTCGATGCCGCCGATATCGAGGACCACTGTGCGTCCTATGTTGTTTACCAGGCCCTTTGCCATCGGCCCCTTGTTGACGAAGACCCCGTCGGTGATGGTTCGAACCCTGGCCGTTGTCTCCATGGGCGCCCCGTTGACCTCTTCCGACTCCACCTTGCCGCCCAGACGCACTTTGATGGTTGCGCCCACGCCGGCCCTGACCGCTTCTTCGACGACTTCAGGGTCTGTGATTACCGCCAGGGCTGCATTTTTTGCGCCCATTTCGACAAGTTTCGAAAGGATGTGGGTTCCGTCGCCGGGACCTCCGCCACCGGGGTTATCCGACGGGTCAGCCAGGACGACAGGCCCCGCGGGGGCGTTCATTCCCCTTCTGACCGCCTCATCGAGAGGAGTGAGAGTCCTTGCAAATTCCTCTTTTTTCGCCAGGATCTCCGATGCAAGTGCGTCCACGATGTCCTGCGCACGGGCTGGCTCTCCGTCGGTGACTGCCAGGACCGACATCCCTGTATAGGGAGTGTCCGCCCAGCCGAAGCCATGGACCACCGCCGCGTTGATAATCTCCGGGTTTGCTTCAAGGGCATGGATTTTTTCCGTCAGTTCCTTGAGGGGAGGGTTCGCCGTCTGCATCGAGGAAACGAGCATGGGGAGTCTTTTCATCTTCATTACGGGTCGGAGTTCGCCTCGCAGCACCCTGGCCATGCATTGCCCGGCCTCGAAGCCCCGGTCATACTGGTCTGTATGCGGATAGGACTCATAGGGAAAAAGCGCATCCGACAAGTCAACCATTTCCGGCGAGATATTTGCGTGAAGGTCAAGGGTGGCCATAATCGGGACAGACCGGCCCAAGGCCCGCCTGAAAGAGGCCAAAAGCGCTCCTTCGCCGTCGGCATGATCCTCTGTCACCATTGCCCCGTGAAGGGACAGCAGGACACCGTCGATGCGGCCCTTCTCCCTTTCGAAAACCTCGAGGATGGAAGCTTCAAAGGTTTTGTAGACGTCCCGTGCGACAATGCCCCCCGGCGTGGCGTTTCCTGCCACTGACGGGATGATTTCCAGGTTTTCCCTTTCACATGCATCTATGAACCCGCCCAGTTCCACCCTGGTCCCCCTGAAAAACGGCACAATATCGTCACCGAATTTGAGCGACCTGGATTCATAATCCGTCATGCGGGTTTTTGTCGAACAGAACGTGTTGGTCTCGTGCTTGAATTCCGCTATGAGAATCCGTTTTTTCGTCATCCTGCCCACCCCCTGCGGCAACGCCGAAACGGCCCGCCTCACCACGACCGGACGGTTCTCCCGATGATTCCGCCCACGTGCTCGTTCCGTTCCACCAGGACCTTCCCGTTCTTGATAACCCATTCGATCCCCTCGGGTTTCTGGAAAGGGTCATCAAAGGTCGCCCCGTCTTCAATGCGTTCCGGGTCGAAAACCACCAGGTCCGCCAAAAGCCCTTCCTTGACGAGGCCCCTGTCATGCAAACCGAAACGCTGCGCCGTAAAGCCCGTCATCTTCCAGACCGCAGTTTCCAGGTCAAGGAGCTTCTTTTCCCTGACATACCTCCCCAAGACCCTGGGAAAGGTTCCCAGGCACCTGGGATGAGGCTTGCCCTGCAGCCTCGGCTCGTCATAATTGCAGGGGAATCCGTCGGAACCGATCATGCCCAAAGGGTGGGTGATGATCCTCTCGTGGTCTGCTTCAGACTGCGACCAGACAACCACCGAAGCTTCGGCCTTCTCGGCGAGGATGATGTCAAACAGGGCCTCGGAGCAGGTGGTGCCTCTTTCTTCTGCGATCCGGCTGATGCTTTTGCCCTCAACGGAGCGGTCGGCCTTGGTGGAACTGACGATGATGCCGTCCCAGCCCGCTGATCCTGCAAAATTCTCCCAACCCGGGACTCCGTGTTCCTGATCGCCGGCGATCCGTTTTCGCAGGTCACGGCTTCGAAGCCGTTCGAGCATGGCATCGACCCCGCCGACGGTGGCCCAGGTGGGTATGAGCGTCGTGATCTGGGTGAATCCTGCCGTGTAGGGATAGACATCGAAGGTGATATCGATCCCCTCTTTTCTGGCAGCTTCTATCCTTCCCAGGGTTTCCTTCGACTGGCCGTCATAAGGATGGGTAATCTTGTGATGGGAAACATGCACCTTGCAGCCTGACTCTCTTCCGATCCGGATCGCCTCTTCGATGGCGGAAAGATGCTCCGCTCCCTCGCTCCTCATGTGCGTTGCATAGATGCCGCCGAATTGGGCCACGACCTTGCAAAGCTCGACCAGTTCGGGCATCTTCGTGAAGCTTCCCGGAGGATAGATAAGCCCTGTGGAGAGTCCGAGAGCGCCCTCCGACATTGATTCCGCCACCAGTTGCTTCATTTCTTCGAGCTGGGAATTCGAGGGATCCGAGTCACTCATGCCCATGGCGGCCATGCGGATTGTTCCCTGTCCTATCAGCACCCCGATATCGGTGACATACCCCTGCCTGTCGATGATGTCGAGCCAGTCACCGAGAGAGGTCCAGTCCCATCCAAGCCTGACGCCTTCAGGGGTGTAGGCCGCGAGGTACCGCTCCAGGAAAGGTCTGGTCCCGGGTTTGACTGGTGCATTCGACTTTCCGCAGTTTCCGGTGACCTGGGTGGTGACCCCCTGGAAAATCTGGTTCTGAGGGTTGACTTCCGTCGCAATGATGTCGGCGTGACTGTGTGGGTCGATAAAACCTGGGCACAGGACCCTGTCTTCCATGTCGAGTACTTTTGCGGCATCATTTCCGGCATATTTCCCGATTCCAGCGATCCTGCCCCCGTCAATAGCCACATCTCCCCGAAACCAGGGACCTCCTGTGCCGTCAATGATTTTTGCGTTTTTCAGAATCATGTCATGCATTTCGTCAACCATCTCCTCTGCGACCAGGGATCCCGGACCCCTTTCATGGGTGTTTTTCCAGGCCCCTCAAAAAGACAAGGCATTACAGGCACGGGAGAAGAGAAATGGCCTTCCCCCCGGTTTTCCCGCTTTATTGTTGCTGAATTTTTTCAATTCATCAGCAGATTCGGAAGCCAAAGCGTAATAAAAGGGAAGGAGATGAGCAAAACCACCACAATGATGTCTACCAGGACAAAGGGCCAAATTCCCCTGAACACTTCGTCGATGGACGTGTCCTTCCCCGCAACAGCCTTCATGGTGTAGACATTTAGCCCCAGAGGCGGCGTCACGCAGGCGATCTCCGCCAGCTTCTGGGTGATGATCCCGAACCAGATCGGGTCATATCCAAGGGAAACAATCAGCGGGAAAACCAGCGGAAGGGTCAGTGCCTTGATCCCTGTGGGTTCCATGATCATGCCGAGGAAGAACCAGATGACCAGGATTCCCGCCAGAATGAAGTGCCTGTGCACCTGAAGCCCCTGCACGTACATGGTGAGCCTGTCCGCAATCTGTCCAAGGGCGACGAATCTCGAGAAAAACATCGCGCCCACAATGATGAGAAACACCATGGCCGCCGTCTGGGCCGTATCCTTCACGGAATCTTTCACGATGGAGAATTTGTTGATGCTCCCCTGCAGCACCCCGATGATCAACGTAGCCAGGGCGCCGACGGCGGCCGCCTCGGTAGGCGTGAAAAGGCCGCTGTATATGCCTCCCAGAATGATGAAAATCAAAAGGAAGATGGACCACATGTCCCTGACGGCCGCCAGCTTTTCCTGAATGGAGTAGTCTTCACCGTTCCATTTGGGAGCAAGTTTCGGGTTCATTTTGACCCTGATATAAATGGACAAGGCATAGGCCAGGGCCGTAATGATCCCCGGCACTATCCCCGCAAGGAATATCCTCGCGATGGATTGGTCCGTGAACATGGCGTAGACGATAAGGCCCGAGCTCGGCGGGATCATCGAGGCAAAGGTCCCCGACGAGGCGATCACGCCGAGGGAAAGCTTCTTGTCGTACTTGAACTTGTTCATCTCCGGCAGGGCGATTTTGCCGAAAACAGCCGTCGTCGCGAGGGCCGACCCGCAGATGGCCCCGAAAAAACCGCAGGCAAAACAGGTGGCTATGGCCAGGGCGCCCGGAACCCGGATCGTCAGCTTGTAAAGGCTCTGATAGGCCTTTTTCGCAAACCCCCCCTGGGCCGCAAAGGCGCCCATGAGGATGAACAGGGGCAAAGCCGCAAAGGCAGGGGAATTGATGGCCGTATACATCGTCCGCCCTATCAGGCCTACCGCCGGCGTGAAACCAAGGAAAGAATAGATCCCGACAAAGCCCGTCAGGAAAAAGGCGAGGGCAATCGGCATCCCCGCCAGCACCAGAATGAGAAAGGCTACCAAGACCAAAAGCGTTGTAAGATCCATGGCGTTCACTCCTGCATCATGTTTTTTGCACGCCCGCCGGCAAGTTCAGCTTGACGAGACGCGCGATCTTCGGTATTGCAGGAACCTGCTGATCTCGAGCTTGAGGTTGACCACGCTCTGCAAGAAAAACGCGACAAAACCCAGGAACATGACGAAAATAACGGGGTATATCTTGATCGGCCTCGGTCCCGGAATTGCTTGCCCGGAGTTGTACGTCTTCAGGGCGTATTCCCCGACACCGTACAGGAGGACGGCCAGGATGAATAAAGACAAAAGATACACGGTTATGGACAGCAGGCTTCTCGCTTTCGGCGGAAGGCGCATTGACAGGGCATCGACGCTGACATGCCCCTTTGTTTCCTCGCAATAGGAAATTCCGAGATAGACCGTCAGCAGCATCGAGAAAATCGCCAGCTCGCTCGCACCTGTTACGGGTTTGGAAATGAGCCGGCCTACGATGTCAATAACGATGAAAACCATGATAAATCCCAGACAAATGCCGCTTGCTTGGGTCATGACATGATTGATCCAGTGTGTGACACGTTCCATTCCCGTCGCCTCCCTGTTGCTTTTGGAAATGGAGCACCCGCCCCCGGGCAGTTTTTGTCTTGAGGGCGGGTGCTATGTTGCCTTGGCTGAATTCTCCCTAGTCCTTTTCCCTGGCGAGAGCTTCCTCTATGGTCGCCTTGACCTTGTCGAAAATCGCCCTTGCATCTTTGACGCCTTCCTTTTCCCTTTCCGCTATCCAGACTTCCTGAATCTCGGCCATGGCGGGCAGGTTGACAAATTCTTCGATTTCTTCCATGGTCGCCTGGTTTACCGTATAGCCCATTTCGACCATTTCATCCACCACATCCTGCCACTTCTTCTCGAACTCCTTGCCATAGCGCTCGCTGACCACATCCATGGCGGCCATGATCTGCTCCCTGGTTTCCGGGGAGAAGCTGTCCCAGCGGTCCTTGTTGATGGTAATCATGAATTTCGTCCCCGACCAGAGCTGGGGCAAAAGGAAAACATGCTGGCCCACTTCGTCGAGCTTGGCGGCATGAACCGAGTCATGATTGGTGTAGACTGCATCAACGGTGCCCGTCTCGAGGGCCATGTAACAGTCGCTCCAGGGGACGGATACGGGTATGGCGCCGGCAGCTTCAAGCTGGCTCAGGGCCCACCTGTTTGCCGCACGCATTTTCTTGCCCTTGAAATCCGCGATGGAGGCTATCGGTTTCGTGGAAGCCACCGTTTTCGGCATGACTGAGAATGCCAGAAGAGGGACCTGGTCGTTGTTCAGCAATTCCTGCTTGAGTTCCGGGACTCTGTCAAAAATGACCTTATAGAGCCAGGCCAGCGATTCGTAGCTCGAGGGACCCTGGGGGAAGACAGCGTACACGCCGTTCATGGGGAGCTTGTTCGGATAATAGTTCGGGTTGATGATGCCCATGTCTATGACACCGTCCTGGACGCCTTCAAGGGATTCCGGGCCCTTCAGCAAGGAGGTCCCCCAGAATATCTTGACCGTTACATCCCCGTCTGTGTGCTTTTCGATCTCTTCCTTGATCGCCGTTCCGATAAATCCGCTGAGACTCGACGGCGTGTCATAATCCACAAAAGTCAGCTCCGTGGCCTGAGCCGTAGAGATACCCCCCAGGCATGAAAAGACAAACAACAGGCCTGCCGCAAAAAACACCATCCGTAGCATTTTTCTCACTTTCCCTCACCCTTTCCCGTCGTTGAAGTGGTTCGACTTGATATTCCGTCCCGCCGGAGACTACACCCGCAATTGTGGAATTGCCTTGAACCGTTCCGTTTAAATCCTGGAGCTTTTTTCACCTTGCTGGTCCATGGGAGTGAAGAAGGTAACACCGGCAAGCTGTACCGGTAATGACGCGGATTTTTGAGGCATGTGCCCTGTGGGGGCTGCCTTGATGCGTAACGAAAGGATTTTCGATTTAATTTTCCAGATTCTATACCGGATTATTTTTTGTGTCAATACGTTTTGTAATACAAAACTATGTGAGCACCTCTGTGTTCCGCAATGCCCTTTCATCGGACCACCGTGATGGAAATCCGGGTTTTCTGCTCCCTTTTCAGTCTTCCCCCAGATCCAGTCTTCCATCAGCTTCAACAAGGATGATTATGTTCTATAATGCGATATGTAGTTTTTCATGAACAAAACGATTGCTCCGCCATGTCTCGATTGCACCATTGCGTGAAGGTTCTTCATCGTGCAGATATTGTAGATGCATCCCGAAAAATTCCTTGTCGCGATTTGCGGCAACGCCACTTTAGTTTTTGAAACGTGAACGATAGGGGGTGAAACAGTGTCTTCAGTTGACAAAGCGCTTGAAATCGTAACGAGGCTGAGCAAACCGCCTTATAAAATGCGCCTGACGGAAATCGCGGGGTTTCTCGGGATGAGCAAGAGCGCGGCTTACCAGATTCTGAAAAGCCTCGAAAACTACCAGTTCGTCGTCAGGGATCCCATGACGAAAGTTTACAACCTCGGCCCCGTTTTGCTCAGGCTCGGCTATGTGTATGACCAGATCAAGGGCTTGCGGCATTTGTGCCTGCCGGTGATGAAAGAAGTGGTCAATCAAACGGGGCTCACCTGCTATGTTTCTGTCCGTGAAGGCATACAGAGCTTTCTGGCATACAAGGTGGATTCTCCTGATTTCAACTCCATCTTCTACCGGGACATAATGGGAAGTCTCCAAAGCTTCAATTGCGGCGCCACGGGAAAACTGCTCGCTGCCCACCTCCCTGCCGAGGACATCGCCAAATTGCTCGAAAAAGGGCTCGAGAAACGTACTTCCCGGTCCATAACGGACAAGGATGAACTGCTGTCTGAATATGAGAAGATCCGCAAACGAGGATATGCAACCGCCGTGAGGGAATTGAACGAAAACACCTGGGGAATCGGCGTCCCGATTCTCGGTGCCTACAAAGAAGCAGTGGCCGCACTGGGCATCATGGGCCCCATCGACACCTATTCCGAAGATCAGGTCAATCGGTTTTTTCTCATACTGAAAGACCACGCGAAAATCATTTCTGAGCAGTTGAGGTTCAAGTAGATATCCACCGATAGGGGAATACAGCAGATTCCGCCAGGAAGGGGCGCCGGTCGGGCGGCCCTTCCTGGCTTTACGTATATTTACTGCGGGCAGGCTTTTTCCAGATCTTCTTCAGCTTGTTTCCAGGGCTTTTCGGATCCGGCCCAGCTGGTCCCTGCAGGCCAGGCCGAAAATGAGGCTGTCCAGGCTGTAGGCGATGTAGCGGAAACCTTCCTCGATGCGCTGCAGGGCTTCCTCGACGGATGTGACGAAAACGCCGGCGGGTTTTCCCGCTCTCGTCGTTATGGAAAGCGCCTTCGCCACGGCCTCTTTCATATCGGGATGCATGATCTGTCCCGGGATTCCCAGCGACTGGGAGAGATCATAGGGGCCCACGAAGATCATGTCGATCCCCTCGACGGGGGCGATCTCCTCAAGTCGTGCGAGTCCGGCGACGTTCTCGCAATGGACGATGACCATGTTGTCCCGGTTCGATTCCTCCAGTGCCTCCCCCAGCGGTCTGAGGCCGTAGCCCAAGGCCCTCGGTACCGCGACGCCGCGCGTTCCCTCGGGATGGTATCGCGCAGCCTTTGCCACCATCTCAGCCGTTTGCCGGTCATTTACCTGGGGCACATGAATCGCCTTGGCACCCACGTCCAGAATACGGAGAATGTCCGTCGGTTTCGCCTCGGTGACGCGGACAACGGGCGCCATGCCCGAAAGTTCCGCCGCCCGGATCATGTGCTGGATCGATTCGGGATTCATGGGCCCGTGCTCCGTGTCGATCACGCAGAAATCAAAGCCCGTCATCCCCATCATCTCCACCAGGTCAGGGCAATTGAGCCCCACGAAGGGACCGATCACGACCTCGCCCTGGGCAAGCTTTTCCTTCATCCTGTTCGTCATAAATA
>JBKHBH010000137.1:0-2668 GCA_046542505.1 Thermovirgaceae bacterium
GCAAAATGGTATCATGTGCCATGGAAATCCAAGGCACAGTCTGACAACATTACTTCAGGCGCGCTTCAGGCTGAAGGTGCGCCGGGGACAAGGAGGGACGTTCTTTGAAACCTATGGTTGTGGACCACATCGGGATCGCCGTGAAAAGCATCGAAGAAGCTCTCGCTTTCTGGGAAAAGACGCTCGGTATACCCTGTACCGGCATCGAGGAGGTTGCGGAGCAGAAGGTGAAAACGGCCTTTCTGCCGTTGAAGGATACGGAGATAGAACTTCTGGAACCGACGGCCGACGACAGTCCCGTGGCGAAATTCATCGAGAAGAAGGGAGAGGGGATTCACCACCTGGCGATCAGGGTGGAGAACCTCGACGAGGCCCTAGAAACGATGAAAGCCCAGGGAATGCGTCTTATCGACGAAAAACCCAGATATGGAGCCGGTGGAGCCAGGATTGCCTTCGTGCATCCGAAAACGGCGGGCGGCGTTTTACTCGAGCTGAGCGAACGGGATTGAAAGCGCTCGGGGTAAAGGCATAAAGGAGGAAGGGACATGTCGGAAAGGACAATTGGTGAACTGTGCGAAGAGCTTCTGTCACGCCGGGAGACGACTGAAAGCGGCGGCGGGGCGAAGTCGATCGAGAAACAGCACGCTAAGGGGAAATTGACCGCCCGTGAGCGGATCGACAAGCTCATGGATCCCGGCAGCTTCGTCGAGATTGACGCTTTCGTGGAACACCGGTGCGTGAATTTCGGGATGGAAAAGAAGGTTTATCCCGGTGACGGTGTCGTGACAGGCTATGGCACCGTGGGCGGGCGCATGGTCTACGTTTTCAGCCAGGATTTCACCGTCATGGGAGGATCCCTCGGCGAGATGCATGCCAAGAAGATCTGCAAGGTCATGGATCTGGCGATGACCAACGGGGCACCTGTCATCGGGCTCAACGACAGCGGTGGGGCCAGAATCCAGGAGGCCGTTGACAGCTTGTCCGGGTACGGGAACATCTTCTTCAGGAACACCATCGCCAGCGGCGTTGTTCCGCAGCTGTCGGTCATTGTCGGCCCCACCGCGGGTGGAGCGGTGTACAGCCCGGCCTTGACGGACTTCATCTTTATGGTGGACAAGATCGGAATCATGCACATCACAGGGCCTGCCGTCATCAAGGCCGTCACGGGCGAGGACGTGACGAGCGAACAGATCGGCGGGGCAAAGGCCCACAACCAGGTTTCAGGAAACGCCCATTTCTTTGCCGCCGATGAAGAGGAATGCTTCCAGCAGATCAAAAAACTCCTCTCCTACCTCCCGAGCAACAACATGGAGGAACCCCCCTTCGCCGAAAGCGACGATGACGTCAACAGGGCTGACATCGAACTCCGTGACATCGTCCCCACGAACCCCAACAAGGGGTACCATGTCCAGGATGTCATCCGCCGCGTTATGGATGACGGCGAATTCTTGGAAGTTCAGCCCATGTGGGCCAAGAACATGGTTACGGGTTTTGCCAGAGTCGGCGGGTATGTTGTCGGCATCATCGCCAATCAGGCGGCGGTCATGGCCGGATGCCTGGATATCGATGCTTCCGACAAGGCCAGCCGGTTCATCAGGTATTGTGACGCTTTCAACATCCCCGTGGTTACCTTTGTAGACGTCCCCGGCTACCTGCCCGGAAAGTCCCAGGAGCTCGGCGGCATCATCAGGCACGGGGCAAAGCTTTTGTACGCCTATAGTGAAGCCACTGTCCCGCTCATTACGATCGTCCTCAGGAAGGCTTACGGCGGCGCCTATCTCGGTATGTGCAGCAAGGACCTCGGGGCTGACGTGGTGCTTGCCTGGCCCCAGGCGGAGATTGCCGTCATGGGAGCCGAGGGAGCGGCCAACATCATTTTCAGGAAAGAGATCGAAGAAGCCGAGGATCCGCAGGCTGTTCGGGCGAAAAAGATTGAGGAGTACCGAGAAGCCTTCGCCACGCCGTATCCGGCTGCCCGGAGGGGTTTCGTCGACCGGGTCATTCTTCCCGAAGAGACGCGCAGGGAACTCTTCCAGGCCCTGGTACAGACCGAAGGCAAGCGTGAGCTCCGCCCGAAGCGTAAGCACGGCGTTATGCCGCACTAGGCGCGAGGGGGTGACGGAATGGAAATCACTCGTCTGGCGGAACGATTCTCGGAAGGTATGGGAGGTGCCGTGGCTCTGGCATTCATAGCCTTTTCCGTGGTGTTTATGGTCCTCCTCGGCCTGACGTTCATCATCTTCGGAGTGCGATATCTTGCCGCCGCTGTCGAGCGCGGCAAGGGCGGATCGGGACCGGCGCCATCGAAACCGAAACAAGCCACGCCGAAACCGGCTCCGGAGAAAACGACTCAGGTTGGCGGTGCAAGCCCCGACGGGGCGCTCATTGCAGCAATAGCCGCGGCGGTGGCTGCCTCCGGAGGCGGTGTCGTGACGGCTGTCCGGAAGGTAACTCCAATCGGCAGCGCCGTCGGCCGCGGAGGGAACTGGAAGCTTGCCAGCCGCTCGGAACTGATGGAAGGCATGGACTAGGGGAACCCCTCATATCAAGGGATCTCTGAATATACAGAAGGAGGAACAGGAATGGGACGCAAATACAGGATCACCGTAAACGGAACGAGCTATGATGTGGATGTCGAAGATCTTGGCGCAGGCGGAGCTCCGGCGCA
>JBKHBH010000138.1:0-2658 GCA_046542505.1 Thermovirgaceae bacterium
GGGTCAATCAATATCATGGTCTTGCACCTCCAGAAAACGGTCCATTTTCCCCCGTTCAAGACCTTCCAGGTCCATGGAAACGACGGGAAAACCCTCACGTTTCACTGTTTCGGCAAGTTCCCTGCGGCAGGCCCATGCTTCCTGCATCTGTGAGGGATCTATCTCCAGCATGGCAAGACCTGGCGGGAAGTATCTGATCCGGAAATTTGAAAAACCCTTTCCGGCCAGGGCAGCCTCGGCCTCTTTCAGTCGCCCGATCCAGAGGGCGTCGAGAGAGACTCCAGGGGGGAACCGCGTCGCGAAACACGGGGCGGCGGGTCTTTCGGCGTTTGGCAGCGCCGCCTTCCTTGCGATGGCCCGGACTTCTTCCTTTGTGAGACCGGCTTCGGCAAGGGGGTGGAGAATACCGTCCTCACGGGCTGCGCGCAATCCAGGTCTGGAAGTCGCCGCTTCGTCGGCCTGGACACCGTCGGCGACATGACCGTAACCATTGTTCCGGGCCCATGATATCGCTTCACGATGCAAAGCCTTGCGGCAAAGATAGCAACGGTTTTCCTTGTTTGCCCTGACTCCGGGATCTCTTGTCACGTCCAGATCGGCCAGATGGTGATCAAGTCCTGTCAGTTCCGCTATGCGCTGTGCGGTTTTTATCTCCTCATTATCCACAAGAGGTGTCCTGAATGTCAGGGCTGCTACAGGAAGACAAGCGCCTTCCGATGCAAGAAGGGCCAGCACTGCGCTGTCAACGCCTCCTGAAAGGAGGATCGCCGTCCCGGGGGAATCCCTGAAAAACTTCCGGACAAAATCCGCCTTATCCATTGACATTTTCCTTTCCCCGTGTGTACTGTGTACCTTAGAAGCAACCATATCACAAGAAACGCAACGGGAACGCAAGCAAAGGGCCGCTTCGGTATGGAAAACACTTTTTCCTGCGAAATTTTTCAAAAAAGACAAGCTTTAAAGAAAATCCAGGTACTTTTCACATGGCAAATGCACATGCGGCAGTTTGAAACACGCCAGGTCATGATTTATAATAATCATCAGTATCATTAAACCTATTCCGGGGCACGAGTTCTTTAGACTCGGTAACGAGGGTCGAGATTTATTCACCTCCCACCTCCCGGCCGGAATGGGGTTGTGTAATTAATGGATGAAAGGGAGCTTCGGTTACTGGCTGACAAGCTCAGGCGGGAAGAGATTTCCGTTGACAGCTTTGTCAAATCCCTCAAAGGTTTGCCCTTCCGTGATCTTGGAGAAGTCAAGCTCGATACCCATCGTGCGTTGCGAAACGGATTCCCGGAAATAATTTATTGCCCCGGCAAATCCGCCGGGCAAATGGAACGTATTGCCGGTGCCCTGGCGGAACACCCTGGGAAGGCCCTCTTTTCACGTATGACGCCCAAACAGTTTGATCTCGTCTCTACCATACTGCCCGGACTGGAGTATTTGTCTTCAGCCCGAATGGGAAGGCTCTGGCCCGCAAGGGAAGCACCCGACAAGGGGCTCCTGCTTGTCGTGACGGGAGGGAGCAGTGATGTCCCCGTGGCCGAGGAAGCGGCGGTGACGGCGGAAATCATGGGATGCGACGTGAAAAGGCTTTTTGACGTCGGTGTTGCGGGGCTTCACCGGTTGCTCGCACATCTCGACATTCTCATGGAGGCCGAAGCCATCGTTGCAGTGGCCGGTATGGACGGAGCTCTGCCTGGGGTTGTCGCCGGCATCGTAAGCTGTCCCGTCGTTGCCGTCCCGACAAGCGTTGGCTACGGAGCGGCCCTGGGGGGCATCGGGCCTCTGCTGACGATGCTCAATTCCTGTGCTTTGGGGGTGACGGTGGTCAATATCGATAACGGTATCGGAGCCGGGTACGCTGCGGCGTCAATGACGCGCAAACAGGCTGGCGACCGGTCCCGACAGGAAGGAGAACACCGATGAAGCGCATTTTGTACCTGAACTGCTTTTCCGGAATCAGCGGAGACATGTTGCTTGGGACATTGCTGGACCTTCTTGAAGAAAAGGATCTTGCCCCCTACGTCAAAGGCCTGGCCCTTGAAAAGTACGATGTGACCGTAAGCACTTCCCGGAAGAAAGGCATAACCGGGCTTGATGTCAAGGTCAGGGCCGACGAGGGGCACCCCCACCGCGGCCTGAAGGATGTTCTCGAGATCATCGAAAAGAGCGAGTTGAGTCCTTTCGTAAAGCAAAAAGCCGAGCAAGCCTTCAGACTAATCGCCGATGCCGAGGGGAAAATTCATGGAATGTCTTTCGACGAGGTTCACTTTCACGAAGTGGGAGCCGTCGATTCCATTGTCGATATCGTAGGTGCCTGCGCCCTTGTGGAGACACTTTCCACCGATCACATCGCCGCCTCTCCCGTCAACGTCGGTTGGGGAACGGTGATGTGCGCCCATGGCGAATTTCCGGTACCGGCGCCGGCGACGTTGAAACTGCTGGAAGGTATTCCCGTTTATTCCAGGGGAGAACCTCTCGAGCGGACAACACCGACGGGAGCCGTCCTGTTGAAAGTGTTTGCCGAAGGCTATGGCCCCATGCCGGCGGGTTTCCTCGAGCGGACCGGATACGGGCTTGGCGATCATGAATCGGACCTGCCGAACCTGCTGCAGGGGATTTTGCTCAAAAGCGACGAATTTGCACGACAGG
>JBKHBH010000047.1:0-14668 GCA_046542505.1 Thermovirgaceae bacterium
AAGGCGCGGGGCTTTACGCTTGTGGAACTGTTGATCGTCATCGTTATCATCGGCATTCTGGCGGGGTCCATGCTTCTGGTCTTTGGCAGTGCTACGGACAAGGCCAAAGCGACACGAATTGTAAGTGACATGAGGAACCTTAAAGCAGCGGCGCTCATGTACTATGCAGATGAGAATTCTTGGCCCGCTGATTTTACGGCTGTCGAAGACTACATGGACAGGACATCCAACACGGGACCAGAAGATGATATTACTTACGGCTTTAATGAGGGTGATACCAGTGAAGATTGCTTTGTGGAGGCAACTGGCCTTGATGGTTATGACGGAATTGTAGAACGTTTAAATGGCATGAGAGAAGATAGTGGTATAAGTGGTGCAACGGATAGTGATACTGACGTTACAAACACAGCTTATATGACTGTTGCGAAATAACCCATTGCATTGGTTAGAGATTGCTTTGTGACGTTTGTTAAAACCAGGAAGCGGGGAATCTCCCCGCTTCCTGGGAAAAAATCGTTAAATACGAGATTCCTACTTTTTTGATATGAGAGTTTAAGGAGTTGACGCCGGTGGGGTTGTTCGGAAGGTCTGACAAAAAAGCAGGACTCTCATTAAGTTCCGGCTCACTCCGGTATATCGAGCTCGAGGGGCGCGTGGGGGATCTGTCGGTGGCCCGAAGCGGCGAGGTGCCCATTGAAGGCCAGGCCATAGACCAGGAGATGATTTCCGACGCCCGGAGCCTGGAGGACCACCTGATGACTCTCAAGAGCTTCATCGGAGGCAGCTGGGCCCATGGGGTGGTCCTTGGCATGCCTTCACGGGAAGTCCTCATGCGCATCGTGGAGATGCCCGCCATGGAAAAGGAAGACGCCCGGGAGGCCCTCAAGTGGGACTTCGAGAAATACTTTCCCTTTCCCTACGGCGAGGCTGTTTTCGACCTGTCCGTGGTGGACACGCCGGGCGAACCAGATGTGACCACCTCCCGTTTTCTCGTGGCTGCGGCGCGGCTCCGTGTGGTGGAAAACATACTCGAACTGGCCAAGCGGGTGGGACTCAAGATCGACGCCATTGAACCCCTCAACGTACCCCTCTACCGATGTGTCAAGGGGCCGGGCGAAAGCGGACCCCTGACGGGAACCATGGTGGTCTACGTGGGAAAGACAAGTTCCCAGATCATCGTGGGTTTCGGCGACAACGGCATACTCTACAGGACGCTTCTGGTGGGCGGTGAGGGGCAGAAAGGAACCGAAGAGCCCTATTCGGCTGTCTCCCGGGAGGTATCCTCCACTTTTACCTACCTGGGGAGCCAGTTCAGGGAGCTCCGCGTCGACGAGGTGGTTCTTTGCGGCGATTACAGCGGAGAAAGGGAGCTCACCGAGAGCGTGGCGGGAGTCTCGGCCGCGCCGGTTCTGGTTTCCGACCCCTGGAACGCCTGGGGCATCAAGGGGGCGCCTGATGAACGAGCCGGCTGGGAGCCGACGGTGGGACTGGCTGTGAGGGATCTTCTATGAGAGTAAAGCTGGATCTCAGGCCGGCGCATTATGTAGAAACGGCACAAAAGCGGGTAGACTGGCCGCGCATCGTCGCGGCCGTGCTGGTGTTGTCCTTTCTTCTCGTCGCGGGGGTGACTTTTGGCTACGGGCTGATTGTAAGCCGGGCGATGAAGGCCGAACGAATCGACCTGCAAAACCGTATCGAACAGCTGCAGCTTCAGAACATAAAGCTCGGGAAGGAACTCGACCGTCTCAAGGCGGTGGAGGAAGACTACCGGAGCGCCCTGGGACTTTTGCAGCAGGAACTTCCGTCCCTTGAGTTTCTGACGGGCCTCGAGCGGGCCCTGCCGCCCACGGTGTGGCTCGAGACCACGTCAGTGGGCAAGGGGAAAGTGTCCATGACGGGCAATGCCTTTACCGAAAACGATGTGGTCGACTTCGGCCGGTCCCTCATGGAGGCCGATGTGGTCGAGTCCGTAGGCTTTCCCGTCACGAGCCGCGTGACACGGGAGGGAGAAAGCGTCATAAGTTTCAGTCTTGACGTGCAGATCAAAGACCTCATGGAGCTGCATGCCGAATCCAGGGGTGAGGAGGCGACGCCCTGATGAGACTTCCCAGAAAACGTGTCGTCCTGTCCCTTTTCCTGTTTCTTTTTTTCGTCCTTCTCGTGGGGGGCGAGGTTCTTTTTTCGAGGGAGATCATCAGGGAGCGAAGGAACATTGACGAGCTCCGGACCCGGGAGGCGATCATTGAAAGCGACGTCAGGGACAAGTCGCGCCTCATTCAGGCTTACAAGGACACCCTTGACGCGATAGAAAGGTACGAGGTGAACCTTCCGGCAAACGAGGTGGCCTTTTTCTCCGCCGTGGAACGGGAGCTTGCCAAAAACGGCGTCCAGGTCAACAGCATCAAGCCCGCCAAGGCGTCGAAGGGGGCACGGGGCGTCGAGGTGGATTTTGTCGGTCCCTATTACGCGGTGTTGAATGTCATGGCCGACTGGCGGAGCATGGGCGTGGCTGTCAGGATGGCTTCCGTCTCCCTTGACCGTGACCAGCAGGAAGGGCTCGTGAAGGGAAAAGTGGTACTAGAGACAGTGCTTGCGGGAGAGGGGGCTTGACCATGGCTGCCCAGGACGGATGGTTTGCCACAGCAGGTGAGCTCTGGGACGACCTGGTTCACAGCGACAAGGTCCCGAGCCTCTTCAGGGTGCTTATCGTGCTTTTGCTTCTGGCCGCCACGATCTGGTCCGGATATCTCCTCAAGGAGATGGTGGAGCTTGTCAGGGAAGAAAAGGTCCCTCAGGTTCCCGCGAGTGGAAAAGTGGATGAGGAGATCGCCCGGCTCGACGGCGTGGTGGAAAGTTTTGAAAGCGCAGTTCTGGCCCGCTCCGGGAGCACGCAGCTTTCGGTTCTGGCGGCGACGATTTCCAGAAAGCCCTTTGTCCCCCCCCCTCCACCCCAGGAGGAGTCTTCTGCGGAGGATGCGGAAGCCCAGGCCGCGAGGGAGCCTGCGGAACCGCCGCCCTACGTTGAAGTCCGTGCAATTTTGGTCAAGGGACAGGATGCTGTGGCGGTGATCAATGTCGAGGGTGAAGGCAGCGGGATTGTCGTCAAAAAAGGAGCAACCTTTGGGAACGGCAAGGGACGGGTAGTCCGGATTACTGCAGAGAAGGTGGTGTTCACATGGGCCGGCCAGAACGTCGAATCGGCAATAAGTATGTAACAAGAGGCGGCACCGTCGGCAGGATCGCGGGCCTGCTCGTTTTAGTTGCAGCGGCTTTTTTCATCGTAACCACAATACTCCCCGCGGGGAAGGCCTTCGGGGCATCAGAAAGGCCTGAAACCGGTCTTACGGAAACGGGGCCGACCATAAGCGGGATGACGGTCAACCAGGCGGGAGGCAGGCTGGCCGTAGTCGAACTCAGGGGGGCGGCTTTGCCGGCGCCGGAAATACTTGCCACCGACAGCGACAGGCTCGTCCTTTTGTTTGCCGACACCGTGCTGCCCTCAGGATACTGGGAGAAGGTCTACAACATCCCCCTGGTGAAAAAGGTCGAGCTCAGCCAGGAGCCTCAGGGGGTTAAAATGACAGTCCTTGGGAATATGAGGCTTCATTTGAAAAATGTTCTTGGGGAGGCTCCGGCCAACAGGCTGCAGCTTCATATCTCCGTTCCCTCCGAAGAACCGCAGGAACGTGTGATGGAGCAGGTAGACACTCATGGAGGGTCGAAACACGATCCCATGAGAATCACCGAACCTGTCTCGCTGGAACTTAGGGATTCGGACCTTCGGGACGTCTTCCGCATGCTCGGGGAAATGATGAACCTGAACGTCCTTGTCGACCCGTCGGTTCCTCCGGAACCGGTGACGATCACCTTGAAGGACGTACCTCTCAACGAGGCCTTCAGGTACCTTATGCGGATGTATGACGTCACCTACGCCGTCATGGGAAAGACGGTCATTTTCGGCAAGGAGGCGAACCTTGCGCGGACCTTGGGGACGCAGAAGACGAAGTCCTTCCATGTGGCCTACGCCGACCCGGCACAGATTCCCGCCCTTCTCCAGGAAATCACGGGTGTGACGAACTACGTCGTGGATGAACGGCTCAGGACAGTTTACGTTACGGCCTCGGAGGCGAAGCTGTACGAGGTGGAGCAGACCCTTGACAGGATCGACCATCCGGGACGGCAGGTGTTGCTGCAGGCGCGGATCATCGAGGTTACCGATGACGGCCAGGATGAGGTCGAGGCACTGGTGAACGCCGTGTACGACGAGTGGTGGGCCGCCTTCGGGTCCTCCGGCGGCCGTATCGGATACTATGATGACAATGTTAACAACGAAGACACGCCCTATGACCCCTCGGTAGACCCTGAGGATCGCTCGATTACGTTGCCGGGAGATCTCGAGTTCCCGGACATTTCGTCCGGTGCCTTGCGTGTTCTCGATGCCGGTCTTCGTGCACTGGAGACCGAGTCCCTGGCGAACGTCCTGGCGAGCCCCTCGGTGGTGACCGTAGACGGTATGCCGGCGGAAGTAAAGCTCACGCAGAATTTTATATACCAGTCGGGGCTGGACGATAACGGGAACCCACAGTTCGAAACGGAGGAAGCAGGGCCGACTCTTAGCTTTACGCCTACCATAGGACGCTCGGATATCGTTACCCTTGACCTGGATGTCGCCACGGGACAGATTCTCGAGTTCCGCCGGAGCGGCCAGTCCGAGGTCCCTGTCACGAGCACAAGGGATGTCACGACCACCCTCAGGGTGAGAAATGGCGAACCCTTTGTGGTGGGAGGCCTGTTCAGCGAACAGAAAACCAGATCGGTGGCGAGGATCCCGATCATCAGCGAAATCCCCCTTCTGGGAGAACTGTTCAAGATCAGGAACGAAAGCACCACGAACACGGAAGTCGTCATCGTTGTGGTGCCTTACATCCTCGATGTTCCCACGGAACCCGTAAGGGCTTCAAACTGAGAGACAACCGTGCGGGCCGGGCCGAAAAACGCCCGGCCCGTTTTCATGTCGGGCCTCTGTCGTGTAGAATACACTTGTCATCCATGAAAAAATCGGGAGGATCGTACATGGCAACCGTTGTTGATACCGGCAGTTTTCATTCAGGCATGAAAATCCGATGGCAGGACGGAATCTGGGAAATCGTCGACTGCCAGCATCACAAGATGGGGCGCGGAGGCGCCATTGTCAGGACCAAGCTGAAAAACCTCGAGTCAGGGTCCATCATTGAAAACTCCTTCAGGTCCGGCGAGCGTTTCGAGCGGATCATCTTCGAGGAGAAGCCGGCGCAGTTCCTTTACCAGGAAGGCGAAAACTACGTCTTTATGGACATGGGAAACTACGACCAGATCTACATTCACAAGGACATTCTCGGCAACGCCGTTTCCTACCTGACGGATAACCTGGATGTAAACCTCGAGATGTACGAGGGACGGGTCATGGGGGTAGAGCTCCCCAAAAGCGTTGCCCTGACTGTCGTGGAAACACAGCCTGGATACAAGGGCGATACCGTCTCGGGCGGGGGCAAGCCCGCCACTCTCGAGACGGGGCTCTCCCTTTCTGTACCCATGTTTATCGAGGTGGGTGACATGATCCTGGTCGATACGAGAACCGACGAATATATCGAGAGGGCGAAACAATAGCCGGGGAGGTTGTCATGAAGGCTAGGGAAAGGATAGCGTATCTGGACGGGCTTATCGAGGGGTTGAGCCCAGAGGGAGAAGACCAAAGAAGAATCTACGAGGGGATCATCCAGGCTCTCAAGGCGCTTGCCGACGAGATCGACGAGCAGGCGGAAATCATCGACGAGCAACAGGATTTCATCGAGGAGATCTCCGACTACTGCGAACAGCTTGAGGCCGACATGAGCGAACTGGAGGAAACTCCGTGGGAATATGAAGGCGATGAGGACGAGGCGGATTTCAGCTCCGTAACCTGCCCGGAATGTGGTCACGTCTTCTTTTTCGATCCAGAGGCCTACGAGGAGGGCGAATCCCTTGAATGCCCCGCATGCGGGTTTTGCATGACATGGCCAAAGGACGTGGCGGAACAACCGTGAAAGGAGGAGTACGTAAAGATGAGTGCAGCCAAAAAGAAACCTGAAGAAGAGAACATCGGCGAAGCGCAGCAGGACCAGGAATTCCCGGAAGTGGAAGAAAAGGTCGAGGTAAAAGACGGGGAAAAGTTTGAAGAGGTTTCCCCGGAGCCGGAGGAAAAAGCCGGCAACGAAATCGAGACCGCTGCGGGTACTGTCCGTATCGCCGAGGAAGTCATCGCCCAAATTGCGACACAGGCTCTTCTCAAGATCGAGGGCGTCCAGCCGGCAAACCCGGGACTTGTGGCAAACCTCAGGCTTGGGAAAAAGGCCTCCGGAGGCGTTCGTATAGCTATCGAAGAAGGCACACCGCCGGGGGTTTCTGTCGAGGCCTATGTCACCGTCCAGTACGGCCTCCGCATTCCCGATGTCGCGTGGGACGTTCAGGAATCTATCAAAAAGACCCTTGAGCAATATACAGGGTACGTGGTCAAATCTGTGAACGTATATGTTCAGGGATTGTTTTTCGAACAGGAGCAGGTTGAAGAGAAGGGCGGACCAGAGGACCAGGAAATGGAAGCGGGAGAACCGGACCAGGGCTGATCCCGGGACATCTTTGGGCCGGTTCCCGGGGGACCGGCCCTTCTTTTTGCGGGGTGTTACAGATGTTTTTTTACTGGAAAACAGGACCTGAAGGTGAATTGTGGATTTCCCGCGCCGCCCTGAAAGATGGTCTCAGGAATGTCCTGCCGGCGGAATTCGAATGTGCCGACATTTCTTTTTCCGGCGTGGATTCCGAGGCGACTCTGGCCATTGTCGCCAGAAATCCCGAGGATAAAGGCAAAAAGGAATTCCTGACGGAGGATCTCAGGGAGTTTTTCCGGCCCCTCGGGATCGAAAGTGTCCGCGTAAACTGGGCGAGGCAGGCGTCGCTGTCGGAAAACACGACCTTGAAGACCGTCCTCGAAACCTGGGCGTCGAATCCGCTTATGTGGGGGCTTCTCGTTGGAGGTCTGGCGGTTGTCTTCCAGCTCGGTGCCGGAGGGACTCTCGTGGCCCTGTTATGGGGGCTTGCGGGGTTTCTTGTTTCGTCGCTGTTCTTGCTTGAGAGCGGCAGGGAAATTCTTCATTCCCTGAAGAAGCTTTTTCGGAAAAGAAGCTAGAACCGGAGTGTGTGTTCCTTGAAAAAGGGCTTGCTGCCGCAGAAGCGGCGACGATCGCGTGAAATAGCCCTGCAGGTGTTGTATTCACTGGACATCCGCGATGATGCGTCAGTGGAGGATGCCATATCCCTCTTTCCTTTTTCGGAGGAGGACCCCGAAGTCACCAGCTACGCACAGGTCTTGATCAGGGGTGTCATCGACAGAAACGCCGACATCGACCGCCTGTTGCGGACGTACATCACGGGATGGCGCCCCGAGCGGATGGTCGTCGTCGATCGGGTGTCCATACGGCTTGCCCTTTATGAAGGTGTCATTATAGGCCGAATTCCCCTTGCCGTGGCCATATCCGAGGCAGTTGAACTGGCGAAGCGTTTCGGGACGGACGAATCGGGCCGTTTCGTCAACGGCGTCCTGGGAAGAATCGTTCGGGGGCTTCAAGATGATACCAACCCTTGACGTCGATGATCTCACGCGCCGGATCACGTCCCTTTTCGAAACGGACGGGCTCTTGCGGTCCGTGAGGATACAGGGCGAGATTCTGGATTTCAAAAGGCACAGCTCGGGGCATGTGTATTTCAGCCTCATCGGAAAGGAAAGCCGCATCTCCTGCGTGCTGTTCAGATCAGATGCTGCTGGAATTCCCAAGTGGCCCCAAAAGGGTGACGAGGTCTTCGCCGAGGGGCGCGTTTCCGTCTATGGAGCAAGAGGAGTCTACCAGCTTTATGCCAGAAAGCTTTTACCCATCGGGCAGGGAGCCAAGGCGCGGGCAAAGGAGGAACTCCGTGCGCGACTGGAGACAGAGGGCCTCTTTGACCCGAGACTCAAACGTCCCCTACCGGAATTTCCCTTTCGGGCGGCGGTTGTGACGTCGCCGACGGGAGCGGCAGTCAGGGATGTTGTCAAGGTTTCGTCGGCCCGTTTCCCGCAGTGCGAGCTCATCATCGTCCCGACCCAGGTTCAGGGGGCGGAAGCACCGGCGCTCATTGCTCGTGCCTTGAGAAGGATCAGGTACCTGGATGGCCTGTCCGTGGTGATCCTGGCCAGGGGGGGCGGAAGCCGTGATGACCTCAACCCTTTCGATGAAGAGGACGTGGTCAGGGCGGTCCGGCTCTGCCCGGTTCCGGTGGTGACAGGTCTCGGGCACGAAACCGACACGACACTGGCCGACCTTGCGGCCGACTCGGCGGCCGCCACTCCGTCAGCGGCCGCAGAACGGGCCTTCCCGGATAAAAAATCCCTGGAGGAGCGTGTCATAGCCCTGAAGGCGTCGGCAGCCGCCTCGATTCAAGCGAAGCTGGAACGACTGGGCGCAAGGATATTGCAAAACAAGGCGTCGCTGGTTTCCTTCACCAGGGACCGCAGCTGCAGCAGGGCATCCTCTGAGCTCGCCTCGCTGGAAAAGGACATGGAAAGAGGTCTCAGGCGCTCCCACTCATTGTGGAAATCCCGGCTCGAGCAGCAAAGTCATGCTCTTGATGTTCTCTCGCCCCTGAAGGTTCTGGCGAGAGGGTACGCCTCATGCGTGACGGGCGATGGATGGCCTCTCGTGAGTGTGGAACAGCTCGGCCTTGAAGACCCCTTTTCGGTCCAGCTCAAAGACGGAAATCTTGAGGCTTCGGTGACCGGGAAGCAGCCCGTGAATCGTTCGAAAAAGGAGAAGGACTGACATGTTGCCTGAAACCGTCTCATGGAAAGGTGACCACCTCGACATACTGGACCAGAGGAAACTTCCCGGAAAGGTTTCCTTCCTGGAATGCGTGTCGGTGGAAGATGTGGCGCAGGCCATAGAGACCCTTGCGGTCAGGGGAGCGCCGGCGATAGGGATCGCCGCGGCCTACGGCATGGTGTTGGCGAACCCGGAGAACCAAAACGAGCTGGATCAGGCCCTCAGACGTCTTCAGAGGACCCGCCCGACGGCGGTGAACCTCTTTTGGGCCCTCAACCGGATGAAAAGGCGGGCCGAAAAACAGGGATTTTGCCGCGAGGACCTGCTGGAAGAAGCGCGGGCCATTCACAGGGAGGACATCGAGACGAACCGCCGGATCGGATTTTGGGGCCAGACGCTTCTTCCCGATGAAGCCGTGGTCATGACCCATTGCAATGCCGGAGCCCTTGCGACGGGAGGATACGGTACGGCCCTGGGCGTTATCAGGGCCGCGAGGGAACAGAAAAAAAGCGTCTCCGTTTTTGCCTGCGAGGCGCGTCCCGTCCTGCAGGGCGCACGGCTGACAGCCTGGGAGCTCGCTGTGGACGGGTTCGACGTGACGTTGATCTGTGACGGCGCGGCGGCCTGGGTAATGAAAAGCGCGCGGCCTGATGCTGTTATCGTCGGTGCCGACAGGATTGCGGCCAACGGAGACACGGCCAACAAGATCGGCACCTACGCCCTTGCGCTGGCGGCGGACCGGCACGGGATACCTTTTTATGTGGCCGCCCCGTCAAGCACGATAGACATCACGTGCACCGGCGGTGATGATATCCCCATAGAAACCCGCAAGGCGGAGGAGATCCGACGTTTGCCGGAAAGCGGGCTGGTTCCTGAACAGGTCGAAGTGTACAACCCCGCCTTTGACGTGACTCCCGCATCGTTGGTCACTGCCTTTTTCACGGAGACCGGAGTCCTGAAACCGCCTTACGGGGTGTCGATCCGCCGTTGCCTTGAACAGGCGGCGCAAGGGAAAGGGACGAACTGAAAGGAGAAACCCCATGACTGATTACAGGATTGCAGACCCTGAACTCGCTGAACAGGGGATGAACAAGATTGAATGGGCCCTTCAGTTCATGCCTGTTCTTCAGCACTTCGGCGACGAATACGTCGACGCGAAGCCCCTGCAGGGAATGCGCATCGCCACTTGCCTGCACCTCGAGGCCAAGACGGCTTGCCTTCTGGCCACTCTGAGACGTCTCGGCGCGGAGGTTTCCGCAGCCGGCAGCAACCCCCTTTCGACCCAGGACGATGTCTGTGCTGCCCTGGTCAAGCTCGGGGTGCACGTCTTCAGTCGGCGCGGCATGACCGATGAAGAATATTTCGACAATCTCGGCAGCGCCCTGGACATCGGGCCCCGGATCGTCATTGACGATGGGGCCGACATGATCGCCATGCTGCATTCGACACGAAAGGATCTTTTGGGCGATATCAAGGGAGGAGCCGAGGAGACCACCACGGGGATCACCCGCATACGGGCCATGGAGGCCGAAGGGACCCTGGCCTTTCCCGTCATCGCCGTGAACGACGCCTCGAGCAAGTACCTTTTTGACAATCGCTACGGGACCGGCCAGTCCGTCATGGACGGTATCATGCGGACCACGAACGCCCTGATCGCCGGGAAGAACTTCGTCGTCGCGGGATACGGCTGGTGCGGCAGAGGGGTGGCCATGCGGGCGTCAGCCATGGGTGCCAGGGTGATCGTCGTCGAGGTGGACCCTCATCGTGCCTTTGAAGCCGTCATGGACGGCCATGCCGTCATGTCCATGACGGAAGCCGCGGCCCTGGGGGATATCTTCCTTACCCTGACGGGAAACACGGGAGTCCTTCGCAAGGAGCATTTCGCCGCCATGAAAGACGGAGCCATCCTCGGTAATGCAGGGCATTTCGACGTGGAGGTCTCCAGACCCGACCTGGAAAGCCTCGCCTCGGACATCCGCAGGACCCGCACAAACATCACCAGCTACGTCATGGAGGACGGCCGGAAGATCCACCTTCTTGCGGAAGGAAGGCTCGTTAACCTCGCCGCTGCAGACGGGCATCCCATAGAAATCATGGACCTGAGCTTTTCCATCCAGCTTCTGAGCGCACTGCATGTGGCAAAAAACCGGCTTGAAGCAGGCCTTCATGCAGTTCCGCCGGAAATCGACAGGGCTGTCGTCGAAGTAAAGCTCAAGACCATGGGAATCAGTCTGGAGCGGGTGACGGATGCGCAGAAAGACTACATGAACTCCTGGAAGGAATGAATTGGGGGTGAGCGCGATGAAAACCCTTTTCAAAGACGTGGTGTATCTTGATGGTTTCATGGACCAGGCCACCCGGGGAGACCTGCTCGTTTCGGGGAAGGTCATCGAAAAGGCAGGGGAGGTCCCCGGACCAAACGCCAAAGGTGCGGAAATTGTCAAGTGCGAGGGGAGGAAAGCCCTCCTCCCGGGCTTTGTCAATAGTCACACCCATGCGGCAATGACGCTTCTGAGAGGACTCGGGGAGGAAAGACCCCTCAAGGAATGGCTCGAGGAGCGCATCTGGCCCGTCGAGGCATGTCTGACAGCCGAAGACATCGGCCTGGGCACGGTTTCGGCGATACTTGAAATGGCGAAAACAGGAACCACCTGTTTCGCCGACATGTATTTCCAGATGCAGGAAGTCGGACATGTCGCCCTCGAGGCGGGGATGCGGTGCGGCCTTTCAAGGGGGATTATCGGCGAGAACGAGAATTCGCTGGAGGATGGACTGAGCCTGACGGAGCATTTCGCCGGCGAGGATCTCATCACCGTTCAGCTGGCCCCTCATGCCCCCTATACGGTTCCCCTTGATTTTTTCAAGAAGGTGGCGAAAGAGGCTTCAGCGCAGGGCGTCAGGATCCATACCCATTTTCTCGAGGCGCCCTGGGAACGGGGGCAGCTGGAGGATGATCTGGGTCTTGACCCGGTATCTTTTTTGGAAAGCTCGGGTGTCCTGGACGCGCCGGGCGCGATCCTGGCCCACTGCGTTTGGCTTGAGCCTGAAGAGGCGGCAAAACTGGCGGGAACGTCCGTCACCATTGCCCATACTCCGGCGAGCAACCTGAAGCTGGGAAGCGGAATCGCGCCCCTGGCGGTCTTTCTGGAAAAGGGAGACTCAGTGTCGCTTGGTACCGATGGAGCGGCAAGCAATAACCGCCTCGACATGTGGGGCGAGATGCGCCTTGCCGCGTTGCTGGGCAAGGGATCAATCCGGGATCCCCTTTGCTGCAAGGCAGCCGAGGTTCTCAGAATGGCCACCTTCGAGGGAGCCAGGGCCCTGGGATTTGATAAATGCGGGCGCATACAGGAAGGATGGATGGCTGACCTGGTCCTTGTCGATCTGGACCAGCCCCACTACATCGGCTGGGAACCGGCGACCCTTGGCCAGTTCCTCGTTTACGCCGGGAGTTCCGCCGACATCCTCGGGACCATGGTTGCCGGGAGATGGGTCTATAAGGACGGGACCTGGCCGGGAATCGATGCCCCGAAGGTAATCCGCAGGACCGCCGAGGCACGGGACGCACTTCGGCTTCGGGCGCAGGGTCGCCGATGATATAATCGCAGTCATACAATTTTCGGGACATTTTCCCGGAACGGAAGCCGGGCGGGCCCCGGAGATTTTCGCCGGAGGGAGTCATGCTCATGGAATACAGAAGCGGAAAGCAGCTTCGGGAACTTTTTCTCTCTTACTTCGAACAGAGAGGGCACAGGCGTTTTCCGAGTTTTTCACTCGTGCCTGATGATCCCACGATCCTTTTTACTATCGCGGGAATGGTACCTTTCAAACCCTATTTTCTCGGCCAGAAGACCCCGGAGATGTCTCGGGCCGTAACGTCTCAGAAATGTGTCCGCACCAACGATATAGACAATGTGGGGCGTACAGCGCGGCATCACACGTTCTTTGAAATGCTCGGGAACTTCAGCTTCGGCGACTACTTCAAGGCCGAAGCCGCGCCCTTCGCCTGGGAATTCCTGACAGAGGTCATCGGTCTTGACCCCGACAGGCTTTATCCCACCATTTACGTTGATGACGACGAGGCCTTCGAGATCTGGAACAGATCCGTGGGTGTTCCGAAAGAGAGGATATACAGGCTCGGGGCGGAGGACAATTTCTGGTCCGTAGGTCCCGTCGGCCCGTGCGGTCCCTGTTCCGAGCTCATCTATGACCAGGGACCGGCCTTTTCCTGCGGAAAGCCCGAATGCGATGTCGGATGCGAGTGCGACAGGTACCTGGAGATCTGGAACCTCGTGTTCATGCAGTACAACAGGGATGAAAAGGGAAACATGGAGCCGCTGCCGAAGCAGAACATCGACACCGGCATGGGCCTCGAACGCCTTGCCTCGGTGGTGCAGCAGGTAAAGGGAGACTTCGAGACGGACCTCTTCCGGCCTCTTGTCGACCGTGCTGCCGCCGTCATGGGTATCCGTTACGGCGCCACCCCTGAAGGGGATATGGCCCTGCGGGTCATATCGGACCATTTCAGGGCAATGGCGTTCATGATCGCCGACGGCGTCCTGCCCTCCAACGAGGGCCGTGGCTACGTTCTCCGCAGAATTCTGAGACGGGCCGTGCGGTACGGTCGAATGACCGGCATTGACAGACCCTTTTTGACGGAGCTCATGCCGACTCTGAAAGATCTCATGGCGGAACCTTACGAGGAACTCGTCGAGAGCGAAAGCCTCATCAGCCAGGTCCTCGAACAGGAAGAGCGACGCTTCGGACGCACCCTCGAACAGGGGACGAACCTCCTGGAAGGTGAGCTTGACTCGCTTGAAAGGAAAAAAGGCAGGACCCTGGACGGGGAACTGGCCTTCGAACTGTATGATACCTATGGGTTTCCCTTCGAGCTCACGGAGGAGATTTGCGCCGAGAAAGGGATTTCGGTGGACCGGAAAGGTTTTGAAAGAGCCATGGAGCGGCAGCGGGAACGGGCCCGTGCGCACAGCAAGCGTCAGGCAGCCCCGGGAGCCTCGAATCTTTACGAGAAGCTTCTCGAGAAGTCAGGATCTACGGAATTCGTGGGCTATACGTCGGAAGAAACGGAAGCTGTTGTCAGGGCGGTTTTTTCGAACGGAGAGGAAGCATCCCTCCTCGAAGAAGGGCAAGAGGGAGAAGTCGTCCTGGAAACCACGCCCTTTTACGCCGAAAGGGGCGGACAGGTGGGCGATACGGGCCGGCTCGCCTGGGAAGGCGGAGAAGCGCTCGTTTCGGATACCTACCCTGGAGCTCAGGAACTGACGGTTCAGAAGGTGAAGGTCCTTTCAGGGCTGTTAAAGGCGGGAAGCGAAGTGAAGGCCGCCGTTGACGGAAAGCGCCGACGGAAAATCAAGGCCCACCATACGGCCACTCATATCCTTCACGAGGCCCTCATCAGGGTCCTGGGTGATCACGTGAAACAGGCGGGATCCCTCGTGACTCCCGATTTCCTGCGATTCGACTTCACCCATGTCAAACCCCTGAGCGACGAGGAAATAGAGGCCGCAGAAGCCGTCATGTTCGAGACCGTTACCGACAATACACCGCTCCAGGTTCTTCGCACAAGTGTGGACGAAGCCAAAAAGCTCGGCGCCAAGGCGCTGTTCGACGAAAAATACGGAGAAGAGGTGCGGGTAGTCAGAATCCCCGGCTACAGCGCCGAACTCTGCGGAGGCACCCATGTGGATGCCACCGGAGATATCGGCATGGTGAAGATCGTCAGGGAAGAAGGCATTGGGTCCGGCCTGCGTCGTATCACCGCCGTTGCCCATGAGAAAGCC
>JBKHBH010000139.1:0-2630 GCA_046542505.1 Thermovirgaceae bacterium
ACTGCGACGGGCGCCCCACCCGGGAAACCCTGGATTTTCTCGGGCTCGGGTGGACCCTGAAGGAGTAACGGAAATGTCAAAAAAAGCGCCGGATGCATCGGTCCGGCGCTTTTTCCTTACCCGGTGACCTTTGTCAGAAAGTCCGTCACGAGCTCCAGGTATTCGGCGTGGTTCTCAAAGTAGATGCTGTTGTGGTCCCCCCGGGCAAAAACCTTGAGTTGTGAGAGCGGACCCGCCCATTTGGCAAGCCGCCTGCCGTGGGAGACATCCACCAGGCTGTCATGGAGGCTGTGCAGGACCAGCGTCGGCCCGTTCCATTCATGCATTTTCGCCTCGTGGTCGAAAAACCGTTTCACCTCCGACAGCAGGCCTGTCTGGTCGGTCCCGAGTTCGCGGGGGTCAATTCGGAGCAGGATCCGTTCGGCCACGTCGGCGATACCGCTTTCCAGGACAAGCCCGGCGACCCCCGGGATGGT
Source organism: Thermovirgaceae bacterium (assembly GCA_046542505.1). Taxonomy (GTDB): domain Bacteria; phylum Synergistota; class Synergistia; order Synergistales; family Thermovirgaceae; genus UBA1876. The sequence continues at coordinate 477 of JBKHBH010000139.1, forward strand.
GGCGGCTCCGTGGATGGCGTACAAGGATCCAAGGGAACGCCCGAAGAGAAGGATTTTTCCCCTGGGTTCGCCGCAGGCGTCGACGATGGGCCTCACATCGTCCAACATGGCCGCCAGGGCGGGAAAGCCGTCGGATCCTCCGTAGCCGCGGTATTCCGCCAGAAGGCAGTTGAAACCGCGCCGGTGAAGCTCTTCCGTCAGCTCGCCTTCCCAGTCGGCTGCGATCTCGCCGTTACCGTGAAAATGCACGACCGTCGCTGCCCCGGGATGCTCATGCCTGTAGGAGCAGAGCAGCTTTCCCGCTTCCGCCGCAACGGCAAAAGAGCGAGCCGGTTGTCCGGGCCTGGGGAAGAAGTAGCGGTTTCCCAACAGGGGATCATCCAGAATGGATTTCATAAAGGCACCGTCCTTTCCTGGGGAAGACCCTGTAAAAACCACTTGTACTGTATCATGAAGAAAAGGAGGCAAAGGGATCATGCGGTTTTTACACAAGGTGCTGGTCGGAATCGGAGTGTTTTTCGCTGCTGCATGGATCGGGACCCTCATGTCTTCATGCAGCGGGGCCTCGGAACCGGTCCCCTCCCTGGAGACAATCCTCGAGAGATACGGGGATCAGGAACCGGAACTTTGGGGCGAGGACATCCCGGGGGTGCTGAGGACCTTCGGGCCCGAGGGAAAGCAGGTGGCCCTGACTCTTGATGCCTGTGGAGGTCCTCGCGGGTCCGGCTACGACAGAGAAATCGTGGAGTTTTTGAGAGAAAAGGGAATCCGGGCCACGCTCTTTCTGAACGCTCGCTGGATCGAGGCCAACCCGGGGATTGCCGCCGACCTTGCCGAGGATCCGCTTTTCGTGATAGCCAACCATGGCTGGCAGCACAAGCCCTGTTCGGTGACGGGCCGTTCGGCCTGGGGCATCGAGGGGACCAAAAGCCTCGAGGAAGCCTATCGGGAGATCGAAAAGGGAGCCGAGGCCGTTCGGAAACTGACGGGAAAGCGCCCGGGATTCTACCGGTCGGGGACGAACTATTACGATGAGATCGCCGTTGCCGTCGCCCGGGACCTGGGGATGAAGGTCACGGGATGGAGCGTTCTCGGTGACGAGGGAGCCACGCTGCCGGCGGAAGGCGTGGCGAAACGTGTCGCTGAAGCAAAAGCGGGGCAGATCATCCTCTGCCATATGAACCAGCCCGAAAGCGGAACAGCAGAGGGCCTCAAAAAGGGCATCCCCGTCCTGCTGGAAAAAGGGTTCAGCTTCGTCACCCTGGATGAGGTTTTTCCGGCCGAGGACGACGATCTTTCGTTCTGAAGTTCTATTATCGTGGTAGGATGACAGAAGACAAAGACGAGTGCGGTCCCTGGCGGACCAAAGAGAGGAGGAACACCACATGAAGAAGGCTCTTGTCGCCCTGGACGGTAGTCCGCTGAGTCACGACCTGGTAAGGTTTGCCTTCACCCATGTGCTGAAGGAGAAACTCGACAGGATCGAATTCCTGCACGTCTACGAAGAACATCCCCTGACGGCCTTTCCAGGCATGCCTGTTCCCATGGAATATGATGAGACCTACCGCAAGGATCTCGAAAAGGAGTTCACATCACTCATAGAAAAAGCCGCTGCCGAGACGGGAAGCACCATTCCCTACGAATTCACCATGCTTCTGGGCGTGGCCTACAGCGAGATCGTCCGCCGCGCAGAAAAAGACGAGGACGTCAAGGTCATCCTCATCGGGCACAGGGGCATGCGCAACCTGGAACGATTTTTCATCGGAAGCGTGGCCGCCAAGGTTGTCGCCCACGCGCCCTGTACGGTCATCGTGTACCGGCCCAGGGAGAACGGCTCAACGGAGCAGGAAAAGAACGCCTGAGCTGTTTCGCCTGTCGCTTGTTCAGCCTGTGGCCGACGGATCCTTGTCCCGTTTTCTGAGGTCCTCCTCCCGCTCCCGGAGGGGGACCATCTTTTTTCTGAAGGCCTCGAGGTCCCTGAAGTCTTCCAGGCGGAACGAAGCAGCCAGGGTGCGGACATCGTCGCAGAGGTCGTAAAAATCCCGGTACGTTTCGGCCAAGCCCCTGTCGGGTTTCACGCGGCACGTCGGCGGAACCTGTCCGGCTTCCTCCAGTCTGGCCAACCGACCGGCCAGCAGCGTGCGCTTCATCAGG
>JBKHBH010000048.1:0-14467 GCA_046542505.1 Thermovirgaceae bacterium
CAAGTCCGCCGTTCACCGAGCCCATCCAGCGGTACATCATTTCGAAAAGGTCTTCCGCGACGCCCGAACGTTCAAGGACTGTGGCCATCAGGACAAAGAGCGGCGCGGCCACGAGAGTCGTTGAGGACATCATGGAAAAGGTCCTGGCGACGACCATCAAGAGCGACTCGGGCCCCCAGAACACATATGCGAAAACAGTTCCGAGCCCCCCGAGAACGAAGGCGACAGGAAGCCCCAGCGCCAGCAGGAGAAACATGCTCCCGAAAAGAAGAATTGAAATAAGTTCTATATCCATAAGATCACCTCAGTTGTCCGCAGTGGCCCCGTCTTCTGTCCCAGGGAGAAGCTCTCGGCCGGTAAATGCCATGTGGAGGTCCTTGATGGTTTTCGTCATCCCCTGGAGCAGGACCAGAAAGGCGGCGGCCGGGATGGTGAGCTTTACGGGCCAGACCGGCGGTCCCCAGGTGCTGTCGGTATATTCCTGCACCATCAGGCTCTCAACTGCCCAGGGGATGCTTTTCCAAAGCATGGTGCCCACAAAGGCATAGAACATTGTCCAGGTAAACAGGTCGACAATTGCCTTCGTCCTTGGTGAGAAGTATTGGTAAAAAATCTCAACATTGACGAAAGCATCCCAGCGCAGGGCATAAGCCCCACCCAGGACAAAGTGCGCCCCGTAAAACATGCAGGATGTTTCATGAGCCCAGACTGTGGGCTTGTTGAAGGCGTACCGCATCACAACCTCGAATACCAGCACGAGCATGATAGGATAAACGAAAAATCCGACAATCTTGCCCACCCAGTCGTTCAGATTGTTGACGAACTTGACAAATGAAATCACGAAATTCAATCGCCTCACCCCATTGGAAGCCTGGTTTTACGATAAGAGCGGGTACCCCCTCCCCATGTCTGAAAAAGGGGGAGGGGGCGATTCCCGGGTGTATCGCGTCTTTTAGGGAGATCAATCGATGTATCCGTAGTCTTTCATGAACTGCTTGATAATCTCTATGGCCTCGATGACCCGCTCGTCTTTTTTTCCCTGCTTTTCCGCGATATTGTCCAGATAGGGCAGGGTGAATTCGTCGGTTATTCTTTCTACGTCCTCATCGCTGAATTCGATGTAGGTGGTTTCCCATTCATCGAAGGATTTGTTGAACATCTCCCGTTCTTCCATGGTCACGGCGTCCATGTAATCCGTGTTGAAGGCGTGGGCCGCCGTTTCGACTATGGCCTGGAGATCTTCGGGCAATTCATCAAAGGCTTTCTTGGAGGCCCACAGTTCCATTCCCTGGGGAACCTGGAAGGCAGGGCCGATGAAATAGGGGCAGACTTCATAGAGCTTGAGGTCCCGATAGAGCCACCAGGCTGTGCCGCTGCCGTCAAGGGTCCCTGTGGCTATTGCCATGTAGGTCTCCGGGTGGGGCAGCATGACCGGGGCTGCTCCGAAGTGTTCGACAAAATCCGACATGGAGCCGAAGAACCGGACTTTGAAGCCCTTAAGGTCATCCAAAGACTTGATGGGTTCTTTGCTCCAGAAATAGGTATTCCCGACGCTATGGCTCCCGAGGAACTTGATGTCCCGTTCCGCCAGGGCTTCGCCTACCAGGTCGTCAATTCCGCGATGATGGAAAAGTTCATTGAACTCGTCGTTGGTACGGGTTACAAAGGGAGGCATGTTTGGTGCCGACACCCAGCCCATGGGGATGGACCCCCTGAAAAAGAGCGAGCTGGTATTAGCTATCTGGATCATGTTCGCCTGGAGCGCCTGATCCACTTCAGCATAATCAACCAGTTCTCCGGCGTAATGCAGACTGATTTTGAGCCTGCCGCCGGACATTTTTTCCACCCTTTCGATAAAGGGCTTGATGGCGCGTTCAACAGCAAGGGACCCGGGCGTGTGGTGGCTCTGGAATTTCCAGTTGTATACCTTGTCGCTTGCTGTGGCTGGTCCGTTCAGGGCGAACAGCGCCGCAAAGATGACCACTGCCAAGCCAACTGCGATCAGATAGTTTCTCTTCATGTGAAAAACCTCCTTATAGATAAAATCTGCACCGCGGAGTTACATTTTTCTTCATGTATCACCTCATTCTCCTGAAGAATCACCTGACTGCCGGAGATGCATGGTTCACGGTTTTTCCGGGAAGGACCTCGGGGGAGTCCTTGGAGTTCAAGACGAAACAAGAAATCTTCCAAATATTGCCTCAGTTGATTTGTACTATGAATTGATCACTATAGTAAATTCGACGCAGGTCTTCGTCAACTGACGAATATTGCCATTTTAAAGGAACCGCTATGTTTCCCGTTGCAGCCAGGCTGTGTCGGTTTTTTGCGCCTGCAAGACAGTTTTTACGGCAATATCGGGTTTACAAGCCGCCCGAAAACGGTGTGTCAAAGCTCATCTGCTTCCGGACAAAAAATCCATGGCAAAAGAAGCGAGGAGAGCGACGCCGTCCTGAAGCACATTGTCATCAACATTAAACCTTGGGGAGTGGTGGGGGTTGTCCGTTCCCTTCGCCTTGTTCCCGCAACCGAGGAAAAAGAAAACTCCAGGAATCTTTTGCTGGTAATAACTGAAGTCTTCCGAAACCATGACCATCGGAGAAGCCTGGATCCTCTGTTCGCCAAGGGTCCGTTCCGCGGTCTCGATGAATTGTTGCGTGAGTTCACTGTCGTTTATGGCCGCAGGCGTGAATTTGGTGTATTCCAGCTTTGCACGGCACCGGAGAGCTGAAGAGATTCCGTCGGAGATGCGCTGTATCATCCCGGGGAGCGCGTTCTGTATATCATTGTTGAAAGTTCTGGCTGTACCGACGATCTCGACCGAATCGGGGATGATGTTAAAAGCCGAACCCGTGACAAACTTCCCGACGCTTACAACGACGACTTCCTGAGGATTCACCTCGCGACTCACGATAGTCTGAAGGAGGTTGACAAAGGTTGACGCGGCGAGAGTAGGATCCACAGCGTCCTGAGGCATTGCCCCATGACCGCCTTTTCCGAAAAAACTCAACGTCCAACTGTCGCAGGAGGCCATAACAGGACCGGATCGTACCGCAACCAGGCCGGACTCAAGGGGGGACCAGATATGAAGGCCCGCAATGGCATCGATTCCTTCAAGAGCTCCTTCCCGTATCATATGCTCGGCTCCGGAAACAAGGCCATATTCCTCCGCAGGCTGGAATATGAACCGGACTTTTCCGGGTAGTTCCTCTTTCATAGAGGCAAGGACCTTGGAGGCCCCAAGAAGGATGGCCATGTGAGAATCATGGCCGCATGCATGCATGACCCCTTCGTTTTTGGAAACGTAGGGCAGGTCGTTTTCTTCCTTGATCGCGAGGGCGTCCATGTCGGCCCTGAGGGCGATGGCCGGTCCTTTTTCACCGGCATTGAGATCGGCTGTAACACCGCACTCGGTTCCCCTGACACCGCGCCGGATATTCTCGAAGCCCCATTCCTTGAGGAGGCTTTCTATCTTCCTGCTGGTTTCGACCTCTTCCCAGGCGATCTCGGGACGGCTATGAAAAAAGTGCCGAAGGCCGATGACTTCTTCGTTGAATTTTGCCGCCAACGACGCGATCTTTTCCCTGGTCATCTGAAAACCCCACCCTCTACAGGAGTATGGCGCAAATCCCGCCTGAAGCAGCGTGCCGGTGACGACGGCAAAAAAGAAGGGACACCATGCCTATGATGTACGCAAGGCCGTTTCCTGCGCGGTGCACCACCGGGAGACGAGCTCGCGTGAATGAAAGAAGTATGTTCCCGTACGAACGAGAAAGAGATTCATCGGTACAAATTCCACGGACAAACCTGGAACGTCGATGATATCAACCGTTCTTCCTCATCCAACGCGTTTGCATCCTTGATCGCAAGAGCAGATCACTATAAGAATATGGGAAAGTATACCATTTTGTGGACATATTTAAAATTCCAAAAATCCGGAAAAAGGATGGATCCAGACAGGAAATAATGAAAAGACTAATTTTTTTTCGTAAGGAAATCGTCAATGAGTTTTCTGGCAATACTGATATCCGGTGGCAACTCCGGAAAGATGTCGGGCGTGTACCAGCCTGCATCCTCTATTTCTTCCCCGTCGACAGCGATCTCCCCTGAATCCCATTCCGCTGTGAAGGCCACCATAAGCGAATGCGGGAAGGGCCATGGCTGGCTTCCGAAATAGCAAATGTTTTTGACCTTGAGGGAGACCTCTTCCATCGTTTCACGTTCAACGGCTTCCTCCAGGGTTTCGCCGGGTTCGACAAAACCGGCGATAACGCTGTACCGTCCTTTTGGAAAACGGGGGCTCCTCGCCAGAAGAATGCGCCCTTCCTTTTCGATGGCAACGATGATGGCGGGAGAAACAGGGGGGTGGCTGACGTTTCCGCAGGCCGGACATGCCCTTGCCGCTTCGTCCGGAAGGTCTTGCATGGAAGTCCCGCACCGTCCGCAATACCGGTTCGTTTGTGACCATTTCATAAGTTGGAAGGCCCTTCCGGCTTCGATAAAAGTTTTTTCGCCCAGCATTCCGTAAACGTCCCTGAGGGTGATCAATACCATACCTTCGGGCAGTGTCGTCCCGGGAGCCAGCGAAACCCAGCGATTGCCAGGCCGGGTGGTTGATTCAAAGCGGTAACTGAAGTCCGAAAAGGGGATTTCCGAAATGTCGGCGGAGAAGGGAAGGGAGGTCTTGGGGCTGATCCTCACAACAAGCATTTCCCCCTGGAATGCAAAGCAGGTTGTGTCCATTTTCAGACGCTCTCCCATCTGTCTGTTGTCCCGGCGTAGAATGGTAGTATGATGGCCGGGTTCGTTGTGAAGTCCTTCTGAAACGGTTTTCGCAGCCTGGAAGGTACAGGCTGCCTGTTTCAAATGAGGGTTTCCGGTGAAATGCGGTGACGGGTTTCCATGAAAAAAGCGGAGGACATTAGTCCTCCGCTTTCTGTATATTCTGGTAGCCCCAACGGGATTCGAACCCGTGTTACAGGACTGAGAACCCTGGGTCCTAGACCACTAGACGATGGGGCCACGGTGAACGCTTTGGCTGGGGGACAGGGACTCGAACCCCGACTTCTTGATCCAGAGTCAAGCGTCCTGCCAATTAGACGATCCCCCAAAGATAACGCCTCCAACCGGAACGCGCGGGATATGATATCATGGCTTCCGCCATCGCGCAAGAGGTTTGCTCAGTTGTTTTCAGGCGCCGAAATCGTTGAAGAATTTCCGGTTCTGCTCATGGGTGCCGACGACGGCGACGTAATCGTCGGACCTAAAGATGAAATCGCCGTCGATGTCGAATATCAGTTTCCCGCCGCGATTAACGGCGACAACGGACAGGCCGTACCCGGAACGGAGTCCGGCTTCATGCAATTTCCTGTCCACCAGCAGGTTGTCTCCCTTCAGGTAGAACCATTCCAGATGGATCATCGAGGAAGCGTCCCTGAGGTTGGTGAGGGCTTCGAATTCCGGGTAGCTGTCAAAAAGGCTGTTGTAGGTCACGCGGCGGAGGGCTTCGAGTTCACGCTGGACCACGGAAGCCGGTGTTCCGATCTGGATCAGCGCCTGGCGGGCCATTTCGAGTCCCGCTTCCTGTTCGGGATCTATGACAAGGGAGACTCCATGGCTTTCGAGTATGCGTTGGTCATCCTTGCCCTCGGCCCGGGCGATAATATGGATATCGGCGTTGTGTTTCCTTGCGGCGTGGATGGCATCCAGGGTCTCCATCCTGCCTCTTGCCGTGACGATGAGAAATTTTGCCCTTTCGATTCCTGCCGCCTGGAGTATGGTCTCCTGGCCCGGATCGCCGTAAACAAGTACGAGGCCTTCCATTTGTTCTTCAAGAAAAGTGGCGTGATGTGGCTCGATGATGATATAGGGGTGGCCGAGGCTCCTCAGGGCGAAGGCGATACAGCGGCCATAGGTTCCGCCGCCGGCGATTATAATATGGTTGGCAAGGCCCGTGGCGGGGATGTTGACGGTGCGGATTTCACGAGGTCTGGAAAACCGCTTGAGCAAAGCGTATGCAGGCCCAGTAAGGCCCGTTGCCAGGGGCCCGAGGAGCATGGAAATGATGACCACGTTCAGAGATAGAGAGTAGAAGGTATGATCGATGGCCCCCATGTCCAGTCCTTGCTGGAGCACGATAAAGGAAATTTCTGAAATTGGAATCATGCCAAATAACATTGCCAGGGGAATGATGTTCCGGTATCCGAAAGATCGTCCCGTTGTGGCGAGGATGACGCCTTTTCCGGTTACGACAGCCGCAAGCAGGATCAGAATGATTCCCATGTGTGAGGCGAGAAAGGACGGATCGAAAAGCATTCCGATGGTGACGAAAAACAGAAGCCCGAAGATGTCCCGGACGGGAATGAGGTCGCTCAGCGCGGAGCGGCCGTAGTCGGATTCACTCAGCGTAAGGCCGGCGAGGAATGCGCCGAAGGCGAAAGACAAGCCGATGGCATAGGTCAGGTAGCCGATGCCGAGCCCGACAGCCGTGACGGATAACAGAAACAGCTCCCGAGACTCCCATTGTGCCACCTGTTTCATGAGAAGAGGGATGAAGCGGGCGCCGACGAAAAGCATGAGAGAGACGAAGAGAACGACCTTCACAAGAGGGAGCGTCACGCCCGGAATGGAAAGCCCCGTTGTTTTGAGGCTCATCATGACTACCATAAGTGGGATGATGAGGATGTCCTGGACGATGGACATTCCGAGCATGACCCGGCTCGAAAGGGTCCCCATTTGCCCGCGGGAAGCGAGGGTCTTGAGGATCACCGCCGTGCTGGAGGACGCGACAGCCACGGAAAACCACAAAGAGGGGACTACGCCCCAGTCCAGAAGGTTCCCAAGCAGTAAACCGAGAAGCAGGGTCAGGGTGACCTGTATGAAAGACCCGCCCAAGGCCACGGCCCGGATCGGCAGGAGGCTTTTCAAGGAAAATTCAAGTCCGAGAGAAAAGAGAAGGAGCGCCACCCCGATTTCGGCGAGTTGCTCAATTTCTTCTACTTCAGAGACGGTAATACCGCCAGTGAAAGGGCCAACGGCGATGCCGGCAAGGATATAGCCGAGGATGAGGGGCTGGTTCAGTTTTTTTGCGATGATGCCGCCCAAAAGACCGGCGATGACGACAATGATCAGATCCGTGGCGATGCCCATTGACGTTCTCCCTTTCCCTTTGGTGTAGGAAACCATGATACCCGAGGGCGGGTCCCAACTCCAGGCTACGGATCGGGTACTGAGAGCAAAAAAATGCGCACCTTCGAAAGAGTGGCGCTTGTTATACAATGAAAACGTTGCAGGCGGCAAAAGCGGTGGTTTTCCTTCATGCAATATTCGGGGAGGTGCTTCGCATGCATGTTGAATCAGGAGCCTACAGGGAGCTTCTTTCGAAGCGTCCCTTGAATGTACAGGCTGTCTATGAAACAGAACCGGTGGCCATCGTTAGCGGACGTGACATTGCCGAGGCGGCGAGAAACACCCGTTCTATAGTTCTGGCTGCAAATGTGCGTAACCCTCTTACGATAAAGGGAATCCTGAAAGCCGCAAAAAAACTTGATGCCGCCGTACTCCTGGAATTGGCAAAATCGGAATCCACCTATTGCGGCTGTACCTTCGATAACGTCCCGGATTACGCGGTGAAATATTCGGCGGAGCTTGGGCACGGAGTGGTTTTCGGTCTGCACGTGGACCATTATGCCATCAAGTCTCGGGAAGACCTGCTCAAATCGATCGCCCATCTGAGGGACATCATCCAGCGGGGCTGGACTTCCATCGCTGTCGATGCGTCTCACAATCCTGACTGGGAGAACCTGTGCTACACACGCGACGTTGCCATGAACATCCCCGCCTATCTCGGTCTTGAGGCCGAAGTAGGTGAGATCAAGGGGCCGGGCGAATTAACGACGGTGGAGGAGGCCCTCTTTTTTATCGGCGGCCTCAACGCATGGGGTATCTTCCCGGATTATCTCGCCATTTCGAACGGGAGCAAACACGGGACCTATGACACTACCGCAGGAGAAATGGAGGGAATCGACCTCGATAGAACCGCCGAGGTTGCCAGTGCCGTCGACCCTTACGGGGTGACCATCGCCCAGCACGGGATTTCGGGAACCCCCCTGGACAAGGTCTCTCTTTTCCCCGAGTATGGCATCAACAAGGGAAACGTGGGGACCTTGTGGCAGAATATCCTCTTTGGTCTTGAGATGGACCCCGAAACCGGCAACGCAAGAACCAAAGACGGAACCTACGTGAAGGATCCGAAACGGGGAGTGCCGGAAGAAATCTGGAAGAAGATCGTCGAATGGGCCGACGAGCAGGGCTGTTCCCGGAAGGACGGTAACTACAAGAAAGCCAACAAACCATTTCATGAATTGATCCTGTCGCTGCCGGAAAAGCGACGGGAATTGATCGTAGAGGAGACCGCCGAGTGGGCCGAACGCTACATCAGAGCTTTTCACGGCGAGGGGACGGCGGAAGCCGTCATGGAAGCTGCAGCGAAGCGACAGGACCATAACGCCGCTCCAGAAAGAAGTATTCGTGGGCCAAGGACGGATTTTGTCCCTGAAAAGGCTCCAAGGCGGAAGCCCCGGACTTCGGACAGGGATTTTTCCGACTAGAATCGAGCGAACGCCGTGTCCGAGAAAAGAAGCGGGGGTGGCGGCAAGCCACCCCTAGTGTTGCGTGGCTCGCCCAGCAGTCAGGTGGGTCATGTTAGGATAATTTTCTGGAGGTGCATCAATGGCAAGAACAAAATCAAGGAGTCGCCGCAGTATCAAAGGCCCAAAAGACGGCGAGCTCAGATTCATCCCCCTCGGTGGGCTGGGTCAGATCGGCAAGAATATGATGGCCATCGAGTATGGCAACGATATCATTGTGATAGACTGCGGGCTTATGTTTCCAGAAGAAGAGATGCTGGGGATAGATTTTGTCATTCCCGATGTCACCTATCTCCTGGAGAGGAAAGACAAGATACGCGGGCTTGTGTTGACCCACGGGCACGAGGACCATATAGGAGGGTTGCCACTGATTCTGCCCGACCTGGACGTGCCTATTTACGGGACGAAACTTACCCTGGGAATGGTAGAGGCCAAGTTCCGTGACTCCGCTCCCGACTATTCGCTGGAGACGAACGAGGTGGCGGCGGGGGAATCCTTTACGCTCGGATGTTTCAGACTGCATTGCATATCTGTGTGTCACTCGATTCCGGACGGTATAGGGCTTGCCGTAGAGACGCCCATAGGGACCATTGTACATACGGGGGATTTCAAGCTCGACCCCACGCCTGTGGACGGCAGAATCACGGATTACTCGGCCTTTGCCGAATTCGGAAGAAGAGGAGTCCTGCTCATGTTGTCCGATTCGACCAACGTGGAGCGAAACGGCTTCACGCCGTCGGAAAGGCTTCTGGGAGGCACGTTGGAAAATCTTTTCAGGACATACAAAAGCAAGCGCATCATCATATCCGCTTTTGCGAGCAACCTTCACAGGGCCCAGCTGATCATCGATGCGGCTGAGAAGTTCAACAGGAAAGTCGTTCTCATGGGCCGGAGCATGATCCAGAACGTGGAACTCGCAAGGGAGCTCGGATACATCAAGGGCGACGATGACCTCTTCCTGTCCTTTGACGAGCTTTCAGGTGTCCCTGAAAGCAAGATCGTTGTCCTGACCACTGGAAGCCAGGGAGAGCCCTTTTCGGGGCTTGTCCTTATGAGCAAGGGCGAACACCGGCATATCACCCTTGGGAACAAGGATGTGGTGGCCGTGTTCGCAACCCCCGTTCCCGGGAACGAAAAACTCGTAAGCCGAACCATCAACAGTCTTTTTGCCTGCGGTTGTGAGGTAATTTACGACAGGGACAAGAATGTCCATGTTTCGGGGCACGCCGCACTGGAAGAACTGAAAATGATGTTCAGCATGGTCAGGCCGAAATACTTTGTCCCTCTCCACGGAGAGTACAGACATCTTGTACGCCATGGCCAGCTTGCAAGGGAAATGGGTTTGCCCCAGCGAAACATCTTCGTCATGCAAAACGGCGACATGTTGCGCCTGACGGAAAAATCGGCACAGGTAAAAAAGAACGCCTTTCCCGCGGGAGGACGCCTCGTGGATGGAATGGCGCTTGGCGAGATGCAGGGAAGCCTGTTGAAGGAAAGGAGAGACCTTTCGGAGGACGGGATTCTAACCCTTTCGGTCGTTTTGGACGACAAGTGGAAGGTCCTCGGGGAACCGCAGGTAGAAAGCGTGGGTTTTATCCACATGAAAGATGCGACGGATCTCAGGAACGAACTCGGCAAAACTGTGAAAGACGCCGTATCGAAATGGCGGGCCTCGAAGGGTAAGGATCTCGAACAACTTGAATTGCTGATCATAAACCGCGTCAAGGATACGTTGCGGCGACACGGCGTGAAGGGCCGGTCTTATCCAGTTATCGTCCCCTTGGTTACCGTCCTGGACGGGAACAGGTAATTTCCCTCCGTGCGTCGTACCTGAGCTTTGAAAAATCGGGCATGGAACAGGTGTAACCTGTCCGAAGGAACTCTCAAGGTCTGGAGGAGATAGGACGTGTCGATAGGGCTGGCCTTTAACCTTCTCGGCGGAATCGGGCTTTTTCTTTTCGGAATCAAACTGATGGGTGAGTCGTTGCAGGATCTTGCAGGTGACAGGATGCGCCGCCTTATTTCGGCATTGACGAGTACGCCTGTAAAGGGTGTTCTCGTCGGGACTGCGGTCACAATGCTGATACAAAGCAGCAGCGCGACCACTGTCATGGCCTCGAGTTTTGTCCACGCAGGGCTCATGACGCTGAAACAGTCTATCGGGGTTATCATGGGCGCGGCCATCGGGACAACTATCACGGCACAGATCATCGCCTTCAAGATCAAGGCCTTCGCGTTACCCATAATTGGAATAGGAATGATTTTTGCCGTATTCGGGAGAACGAAACGGCAGAAATATATCGGAAACTGTATCGTCGGTTTCGGCCTGCTCTTCATCGGGATGCAAACCATGGAGCAGGCCATGCATTTTTTAAGGGACAGGCAAGACATATTTCTCGCATTCAGCCATCACCCTATTCTGGGTGTACTTGCCGGAACGGGGCTGACCATCCTGGTCCAGTCCAGTTCCGCCACCGTCGGCTTGACGATGGCCATGGCGTCCCAGGGATTGCTCCCCCTGGAGGCGGCCATTCCCATACTTTTCGGTGACAACATCGGAACCACCATCACCGCCGTGCTGGCATCTCTAGGACTGAACCGATCGGCCAAGCAGGCCGCTTTCGCGCATGTTTTTTTCAAAGTAATAGGCGTCATCGTTTTTATGGTGATTTTCCCGGTTTTCTACAAGATCGTCCTTTTGACATCCACTGACATCGCCCGCCAACTGGCCAACGCCCATACGATCTTCAACGTGCTGAACACGCTCATGTTTCTTCCTTTCACGGGGGCCTTCGAGCGTTTCGTGCGTTGGGCCGTTCCCGACAGGGGAGAGGTTTGTGACATGGGGCCGCGGTTTTTAGACAGAAACCTTATTTCGGCCTCACCAACGGCGGCTGTTGATGCTGTCAGGCAGGAGCTCGTCCGTCTCGGGTATCTCGCAAGGGACATGATGCATGATGTCAAGACGGCCTTTGTGAACAGCGACCGAAAGATGATCGCCCAGGTTTTTCAGACGGAAAGGACTGTCAACGAACTGACCCGGGAAATCACATCATTTTCTACGGAACTGATGCAGGAAAGCCTCCCGCCGCTTCAGTCTTCCTCCCTTTCTTTTTATGTAAATGGTGTCGGTGACCTTGAGCGTGTGGGAGACCATGCCGAAAATTTGATAGAGCTTTTCGAATACAAGCTTGACCATCACCTGATTTTTTCGGAACTGGCCATGGAGGAATTCAACCTGATGATTGACAAGGCGACAGAAGCCGTCGACCTGGCGGTCGGGGCCCTCAGCGAGGGCGACATCGACAAGGTTAACGCCGTATTGGCTCTCGAGGACGAGATTGACAGCCTTGAGCGCGAGCTCCGGATGCGGCATATCGAGCGGTTGAACGAAGGTGTCTGCCAGCCCGGGGCCGGAGTCGTCTTCATCGATATCCTTAGCAATCTTGAACGAATAGGAGACCACGCGAACAATATTGCGCTGATCATGAAAGACATCATCAGGACCCGGATGGAGAAAGTGAAATGACCCAGGCAACAATGGCGCTCGTTTCGGGTCTCATTCAAGGTCTTACGGAGTTTCTCCCGATCAGCAGCTCTGGACACCTCGCCCTGTTTCAGCAATACTCGGGCCTGATCGAGCCGCCACTCGCTTACGACGTTCTCCTTCATCTGGCGACTATGGGGGCAACGATACTCTTTTTTTTCAGGGAAATTCTGGATGCCTGCGTCGAGTGGTTTTCAGGATTCATCAAAAAAGAGTTCAGGCAGAGCCACGGGTGGGTACTCGGCTGGGCGGTCATTGCAGGCAATACCGTCACCGTGGTTGTTGCGCTTTTTCTGAAAGGCAGTATTGAGGCACTTTTTGCCTCATCCTTGTGCGTCGGGGCCGCCCTTTTTGTGACGGCCGGCGTCTTGTGGTACGGGAGTACCCTGACGGTCGGAGTGGAGCGCATTTCCGTGTCAAGGGGGCTTTTCATCGGGTTCGTCCAGGGAATGGCGGTGATTCCGGGTATTTCCCGCTCGGGAGTGACGATCATTGCAGGACAACGTACGGGCCTCGAACCGGAGGAAGCCTTCAGGTTCTCTTTCTTGATGTCCCTTCCTGCGATAGGAGGGGCGACGCTGCTCCAACTTTTCGAATTCGGCGGTCCCGAAGGCTTTGTCGGCCAGTTGCCCAAGGCCTGGATGACCGGCTTCCTCCTGTCTTTTTCCTCAGGGTTGGTTTCCCTCTGGATACTGAAAAAGGTCGTGCTGGCAAAAAAATGGCGATGGTTTTCGGTGTACTGTGGTGTTGTGGGAGTGCTGGCGATCCTGGGATCAATAAACGGAGGGTAAAAACGATGGCTCGTTCTTCTTCGAAGAAATGGTGGATCGCTCTCGCTCTGGTTGTGCTGGGAAGCGTCGCGGGCTTGTACCTGCAAGGCTTTGATGCAACAGGGCGTTTTTTCAGGGACATTGTTGATGCGGGGTTTGATACCGGGAGTCTGGACCTGGTCTTTTTGAAGATCAGGGTGGCTTTTGCCGTGACCATCAATGCGGGGACCCTTGTCGGGGCGGCTCTTGCGGTATGGGTCCTGAGATGAAAGGCCCATCTGCGGGGCATACGTCAGTGGTGCTTGCCTCAGGATCACCTCGGAGGAAAGAGTTGCTTAAAGCTCTCGGGTGGTCTTTCGAGACGGATGTTCCTGATATTGATGAAAACATGCATTCCGCAGAGAAGGCGGAGGACGCAGTTGTCCGCCTCGCCATGGAAAAGGCTCTTGTAGTGGGGGGGAGACATCCTGGAAGTCTGGTAATTGCCGCTGATACCATCGTCCGTCTTAATGACGTGGTGCTTGGGAAGCCTTCCGGAAGAACGGAAGCCTTGGAAATTCTTACCATGCTCAGCGGGAAAACCCATGAGGTGCTCACAGGTGTTGCCGCCCTTCGACACGAAAGGCCTGCCTCGGGATATGAACGGACGCTGGTGGAATTTAGAAACCTCACGCGTGACTCGATAGAGGCATACCTTGATTGCAATGACAGTTTCGACAAGGCTGGAGCCTATGGTATCCAGGCACGGGGATCGTTGCTTGTCAAAAGCATCCGGGGATGCTACTTCAATGTCGTCGGGCTTCCCGTGTTCCTGTTGAGCAGACTGCTGGAAGATCTCGGCGTTCCCCTTGCGGAACAGTGGAGGATGGGGATATGAAAGACTGGAACCGGTGCTTTGCTTTCCTTCTTCTGCTCGTTTTGATTGCCTCCCTTCCGGGTGTCGTGACGCGGTGGAGACTGGAGTCGGCGAATACCGAAACGGCGCTTGTCGCTGATATCGCCGATATAGAAACCCTTGCGGAAGAAGCGGGCATAACTTCTGCGCAGGCTGTGGATAAATTGCGCAACGCGGGCCTGACTGCGCTTGCCGTGCAGGAGTTGACCGGTGAGGAGCTTTTGGCCGGTGCGCTTCCTGTCGGGTTGGGCCCTGCGGTGGATTTTTTCGGGGACAGGATCGAGACGCCGGAACGAGCGGTTCTCCGCATTTACGATGACAATCCGCTGGCGGAGGATGTGCTGGAATACCTTCTGGCGAAATTTCCCCTGGCAGAAGTCGGGCAGTCGGGTGACACATTGTCTGTCATGCTTCCTGTCAATTACGGCGCTACCCTGGAAATGGGGCTTCTTCCCGATTTTAACGGATTTCAACTTGCCTCCGAAGCCGGAATGGGTGTCGTTTATCGGTCTTCGCCTTCACCGGGTGTCACAGGAGAAAACGTGGCCGCTGCGCTTTTGGGGATCCGCAAGCGGTATGATTTTGTGAATGCGGTAATACCCCGGGG
>JBKHBH010000049.1:0-14354 GCA_046542505.1 Thermovirgaceae bacterium
AAGACAAAGGAGTTTCGAATTGAATAAAATCCGGCGCCTTTTAATCAAGCTCATCGCGGGAAATTTCGGCATCATGTCCTTCGGGAATATTTACTTTCTGCTGGCGCTGTACATGGAAAGTTATGGCATTGATGATCCGGAAACCATAGGATGGATTCTTTCCGCCTATTTCGCGGCCTCCACGCTTTCCCGTCCGTTCGTAGGATGGATCGTCGAAAGATTCTCTTTCAAACCTGTTCTCGTCGCCGCCTCCCTTGCGTGTATTGCCAGCGGAGCGGGTGTCGCCTTTTCCGGCCCGTCGGTACCGTTCATACTCTTTTTCAGGGCCGTCACCGGGCTTGCCTCAAGCCTGTTTATCGTGTCGCTGACAACGTACCAGACATTGGCCGTTCCGGAAGAAGTAAGGGGGTCATCCTTTACACTGGTTACGGCGGGGACCATAGCGCCCCTTGTCACGGTAGTTCCCATCGCGGAATGGCTTCTCAAGACGGGAAGGGCGGGAATGTACATCTGGCTTCCCATTTTTCCCTCACTGTTGTGCCTTTTCGTCGCGTTGTCACTCCGCACTTCTGACGGTTCATTCAGCATGCGGCGTGACTGGGGGTCCTATGGCGAGGTCTTCCGGAACAAGGCGCTCCGGATTCTCTTTTTTTCTGTAGTTTTTTTCGCGATAACCGATGCCGCCATAGTCTCCTTTGCCGGACTTGCCCTCGAAAAAGGACTTGTTGCCTCTTCGTTTATCTCTGCACAGGCTTTGACCGCCGTATTGATACGACTTTTCGGATACAGGCTCATGGACGTCATGCCGAGAACAAGGCTTGCGGCCCTGTCGTTCAGTATTACGGCGGGATGCCTGTTCGGGGCCACCTTTGCCAAAAGCAACGCCGCCTTTGTCTTATGGGGCGTATTATTCGGTATCGCCATGGGTTACGGATTTCCAATGCATCTTTCGCTGATAGGGGATGCGGTTGTTGACAAACTCAGACCAAAGGCAACGTCGATGGTCTGGTTTCTCATGGCGGGATGCTTTTTTCTGTCCCCTGTCATAACAGGATACCTGGCCAGATGGCTTTCTTTTGCTGCAGCATACAGGATAATCATGGGGTGTATCCTTGCGGCCGCTCCTCTGATGCACCGCCAGTTCCTGAAGCATTTTCCCAAAGATTCGTAAGCAGGCGACACAGGAAAGAAGCACCAGCAAGAGGAGGGAAGAAAAATGAAAGCAGGCAGTTGCAGAAGGATGCCGGAGGGCGGTTTTGCTTTTTGCGCGTTGGTGATTGCCCTTATGATTATGTTGCTTTCTTTTCACCCTGCGTTTGCCAAGGCAGCGAAACCGCAAAAGAGTTTTTCCATACTCAGGATAACGGAAATAAGCGTCAGGGGATCAAAATTGCGTATACGCGGAGAAACGGACCTTCCGAAAGGATCCTTCCTGCACCTCAGGCTGAATGAGGGTATGGAGTTACTCGATGAAAAAAAGGCGGTAAAGGCGTAAAGATTCATGTAAACAGCCATTTCTTTTTTATCCAGGTGGACCTTCCAAAAGAGGGAAAAGAGGGGGAGAAAATTTTCAGGTTCAGCCTCCGCTTTGACCCGTCCGGCCAGCAAGAGAAGGTAAAAAAGAGAGTGGGGCCGAAGGGGGAGAATCTGGCAGGCAAATCCGTCGTGGAAAAAGATGGTGTCAGGATCCTGCATTTCCAAAAGTTTGTGCTGCTTTAGAAGACCGATGGAGTGGTCAGCGGCATCGGTCCAGTTCCAGGAGGTCTTCAAGAGAGACGGCCAGATAGAGGCTGAAAGCGTCGCGGAAATTTTTCAGGTCCCTGCCTGTGATGTTCCGGATTTTTTCTATCCGGTAGCGAAGGGTATTCCTGTGTATATTCAGCCCGTCAGCTACTATACCTGGCCTGCAGGGATTGTCTTTCCAGGCGTTGATTGTGTCCCTGATGGCCTCCCAGTCCGGAAGGCTTTTCAGGTTGCCGATCTCTCTGGATGTAAAGGATTTACACCTCCTGATGTTTACAGACAAAAGGAGTTCCTCCAGACGAAAGTCTGAGATTTTGAAAAGACCGGGTAGTTTCATTTGTTTTTTGCCGATCATCAGGGCATTCCAGGCTTCGCAATAGGAAAGGTGCAACGTTTCGGCCTTGCGCGAAAGACTTCCGGAACCCATGGAGACAGTACCCCCGAGTTCTGTGAGTTTGCGTCGCAAAAGCTGGTAGGTGTCTTCCAATTCTCCCTGCAAGGTGTTTTCATCATCCAACCCTTTAAAAGTAACTTTTTTGAGAATAGTGAATCTGCCGTCACCGGATTCGGCGCAAAGATCCTGTCTGTCAGTGAAAACGGACCGAATCACTGCCAGGGTTTCGATCCTGAGAGGGCTGTAGGGAAAGTACTCATGCAACGCCTGTTCTCCGGATCCCGGAATTTCCCGAAAAATATCGAGGGCAATGCCTATCCTGGGGCATTCGAGGTCAAACCCAAGTTCGCGCCCACGGGCGACGAGAAGGGATATATCCTGCTGGTCCGGATCAAAGGAGGCTATTTCCAGGACAAGATCTTCAAGTGCTCTCTCTCTGGCAAGAGAGGATTCGGTGATTATTTGCTCCCGGAGAAAAATCTCTGCGTGTTTTTCGACGAGTTGCCCAAAGGGAGCTACTTCCTTGTGGTTCCCTGCGATAGCAATGGACCCGATAACTTTCCCGGACAATGAAATTGGAAGAGTTACACCGGGCCTGACATCAGGAAATAAGGAAGCCGTTTTTTCGTCGGTAAAAACCTCCCGGCGGCGCGACATGCAGTCAAGAGACGGCGCGTGAAGGGTGCCCATTCTGGATTGGTCGTTGGTTCCAATAACGATTCCGGCTTCGTTGGTAATGAGAACGTCATACCCAATGATTTTATGAGTTGCCTCGCAAATCTTCTGTGCAAATCTCTCAAGCATTGCTAATCTCTCCTTTTTCGAATAAAACCATTTCGATGGCAAAAACGGCAAATACAGGTACGTAGCAAAATTATTTCATACCATCAGGAAATGTGCAATTGTACAAAACAAACTGTCCAAAGGCAGCGTTATTTCTTTCTTTTCGACATGAGGATTTGCAGGGTGATTGCTTATACTGAATCTTGGGTAAAACCCTTTGAAATGGTTTCCCGACGTGTAGGTTATGAAAGGGGGCATTCCGGTGCGACTCGAATTGAAAGACGTCTTGGTAAAAGACGTGCAGTGGGGTGAACAAACGGGTATTGAAAAGGGCGTCCTTCGGATAAACCGCGAAGAGGCGATTGCGTTTGTATCGGATGATCCGAGGCTTGGAGAAATCGGTCTTGACCTGGCAAAGCCTGGTGAGAGTGTCCGGATCATTCCGGTCAAGGATGTAATCGAACCGAGATGCAAGGTAGAAGGTTCGGGTGAAGTATTTCCGGGATTTGTAGGGGAGACTCGTACTGTAGGAGAAGGAGCGACTCTGGTGCTGAAAGGTGCGGCAGTTGTTACGTGCGGACCGATCGTCGCTTTTCAGGAAGGCCTGATCGATATGAGCGGCCCGGGTGCGGAATACAATCCTTTCTCTCAGACGAACAATGTCGTCCTTACCGTCAATCCTCCAGAAGACCTTGAAAAACATGCCTATGAAGAAGCCGTCAGGATAGCAGGCATTCGTCTTGCCTGGTATATCGCCGACAAATGCCGTGACGTGAAACCGGACGGAACCAGAATTTTTGAGAAAGGAAGCATTCCCGAAGAGAACGAGAAGTATCCCGGTCTTCCGAAGATCGCATACTTCTGCATGTCCATAACCCAGGGACTGCTTCACGATACGTTCCTGTACGGCGTAGACATGAAGCATACGGTGCCGACGCTGATCCATCCCAACGAGAAAATGGACGGTGCCATGGTTTCGGGCAACTGCGTTTCCGCCTGTGACAAAAACACCACATACTATCATCTGAATGATCCGATCGTCATGGAGCTTTACAGCAGACATGGAAAGGATCTCAACTTCCTGGGTGTAATCCCGACACCTGAGGACACGAGGCTGGCCGGCAAGGAACGTGCCACGTCCTACAACGCAAACCTTGCAAGAATGCTTGGTGCCGACGGTGTTGTCATCTCCGAGGAAGGCTATGGCAACCCGGATACGGATCTTTGCATGAATGCAAAAAAATGCGAAGATCTCGGGATACGGACGGTTGTCATTTCCGATGAAGCCGCAGGAACAGACGGGAAAAGCCAGGGCCTTGCGGATGCGACACCGGAAATGACCGCTTTTGTTTCAGCAGGCAACGTAAACGAAATGGTAGAATTGCCGGCCATGGAAAAGGTCATAGGCTATCCGGAAGCGATAGAAAATCTGTCAGGTGGCGCTGAAGAGAGCCTCAAGGCTGATGGATCATTGCATGTAGAACTGCAGGCCATCATCGGATCGACGAACGAGCTCGGGTTCAGCCGGATCGGTGCCAGGTGGATCTAGGGAGGTGATCGGTATGACGTTGAAAGTTGTGTGTTATATAAATCAGTTTTTTGCCGGCCTTGGTGGAGAAGAAACGGCTCATACGGGACCTTCCCTCGAAAGAAAAGCTGTCGGACCTGCGATGCAGATAGGTCTGCTGCTTGGAGAAGAAGCGGAAATAGTGGGAACGGTTATCTGCGGCGACAGCTATTACGGGGAACACACTGATGAAGCGAGAGCGCAGTGCCTTGAATACATCAAGGAACTGAAGCCGGACCTGTTTTTTGCGGGGCCCGCATTCAACGCCGGACGCTATGGAGTAGCCTGCGGGGACATCAGCGCGGCCGTTGCGGAAAAACTCGGAATTCCGGGTGTAACAGGCATGTATTCCGAGAATCCGGGTGTCGAGCTTTACAGCCCGAAAACCTATATCGTGAAAACCGCGGACAGCGCGAGGGGAATGAAGCAGGCCCTTCCAAAGATGGTGGAACTTGGGAAGAAACTTGTTTCAAAAGAACCGATGAGAACGGCGGAAGAAGAAGGCTACTTTTCAAGAGGGATCAGGAAAAACTTTTTCCATGAAAAGAACGGGGCGCAAAGGGCTGTGGACATGCTTCTTTCGAAAATCCGGGGGGACGAGTTCCAGACCGAGTACGAGATGCCCGTCTTCAAGCGCATCCCGCCTGCGAAACGGGTCAAAGATCTCTCAAAGGCGACCATCGCCCTGGTTTCCTCCGGCGGAGTTGTGCCCAAAGGCAACCCTGACAGGATCAGGGTTTCCTCGGCTGAATCTTACGGCAAATATGATGTCTCGGGTGTCGACGACTTGACCCCGGAGCTCTTCGAATCTGTTCACGGTGGATATGATCGCGTCTGGGCAAACGAAGACCCCGATGTGGTGCTTCCGCTCGATGTAATGCGCGAAATGGAAAAAGAAGGTGTGTTCGGAAAGCTCTACGATTATGTCTTCACTACCACGGGAACAGGAACGGCTGTTGCGAACGCCGAGCGCTTCGGGCAGGAAATCGGGGAACAACTCAAAAATGACGGTGTCGATGCCGCCATCCTGACTTCAACCTGAGGCACCTGCACTCGATGCGGCGCATCGATGGTCAGGGAAATAGAGGCAACAGCAGGCATACCTGTCGTACAGATCGCGACCATAGTGCCGATCATGGTGACCGTGGGGGCGAACCGGATCGTTCCGGGTATCGCCATTCCGCACCCGACAGGAGACCCGGCCAAAGGCAAGGAAGCAGACAAGGCCGCGCGAAGGGAACTCGTGGAACGGGCCTTTGAGGCCATGCAGACAGATATTTCGGACCAGACGATTTTCAAAAAATGATCGTCGGTCTTTTTAGCAAAAGCGCGGGGAATACACGAAGGGGAAGAGTTATGCTCTTCCCCTTCGTGTATGATGATGCAAGACAGGGTAATTACAATCGGGAGACACCGCTTTTTTTACGACAAGGAGGAGTGGATTTTGTGAACAGCAAGGTTTTTTTAACCAACAACCCCCTGGTTAGGGAAACATTTCCTGCGAAAGCCGAATATATCGAAACGACAACACTTAGCCTGCTCGAAAAAGCCATGGAGTATGTTTTGGCCGGGTGGCAGCTTGTTCTTGGGCCCTTACCTCCGAATGTCGCGTTGATCAAAAGCCCCTACAGAACGCTTGTAATAGAGAGGGGTAAATCGGAGGAAGTGTCGGCAAAGGATGTCATGCTCCTGGAAAAGGTCATCGGGAAGACCCGCGACCTTGGAACGAGGGAAATATCCGGAGAAAGCGAAAAGCTGCACAAAGATTACGCGTACATGGACCTGGATCATTTGCGAAACGCCCTGGGGGAAGATTGCCGATAATACCATATGGTAAGACGATGGCCGCTGCAAAGGGTGAAAGCGGAAGGGGTGTACCGTTAAAAAGAAAGGGGTTTTGGCCCGGTGCTCCGGTTGCATGAAAAGATCAAAACAAGGATGAAAAATAACCCCGAGACCGGGGTTTCCCGGTGGAACGGAAAGTGGCTGGATGGTCACCTTTCGAAAGAAGCAGTCAAATTCGATACGGAGGTATTATGGGAAGGCGGTTTCACTGTTTTTCCCCAAAGAAGAGAGACCATCCAGTCCTCTCATCCATCTGTCGGGATCGCCGCCGCGGGCGGTGAGCATCACGGCATCAGTGTTCCCGGGAAACTCACTTTTGTTGACGAATTTCCACACTCGGGCAGCGGGAAAGTCTTTTGCAGGGTCCCGCGGGAAAGGCATGACAAATGAGAAGTACGCAGAAAAATGTTCTCTGTTCCTTCGTTTTCAAAAACCCTTTTTCCATGGTGCCGCTCTATCTGACTCTTGCAGTGGTTTTCTTTCTTGTGGGAACGGGCTTTTCCGGCGAAGCCGCTGTCCGGTCCATCCGGGTGGGGATGCAGCCGAAAGGTCCGCGAATCGCCATTGACCTTGATGAAGCCGCGGAATACGGAATCATGAAAAGCAACGGCCGTTTGTATATACAGATCAAAACCCTTCCGAGGGAAGACCTTCCAGGAACGGATGAATTGCCGCGCAATGAATTTGTTCAGGGATATCGTGTTTACAAGGAAGGCGATGATACATTTATCGAAGTCGTTTTGAAGGGGGAGAGTACAGCCTTCCGGCATTTTGCAATGACCAGACCTGACAGGATAATCATTGACTTTTTCCGTAGAGGAGAACAACCTCCGCCGATTCCCCGACCTGTAGGAATGATTCCGCTGTCGGAGCGAACCGAAACAGGGGAGCGGGAAAAAACGATTGGTGAGCGCATGGGAATCGCACCCTCGAAAGGCGTTGAAGGAATTGAAGAAAACCTGGAGATTCCCTTGACGACGGAGGAACTTGTGTTTAATGAATCCGGCAATGCCCACGGTTTTGAACTGGTCATTCCGGAAGACTGGAAGATCTTGAAAGGATGTTCTGTGGAACTCGTTCTGTCCGAGAGTCGTTCCAGCGGTTTTCTTGTTCCACCCGTCGATGTCTTTCTCAACGATTTCCCACTTGAAGCCGTTTCAAGGGAGAAAGGGGAAGATGCAGGGGGAAAATTGGTTTTTACCGTACCGCCGGGACTTTTGCAGACGGGGACAAACAGGCTCGTGCTTTTCGGCGGCGGAATGGAGGAATCTTCCGGTGATATTCTCTTGAAGGCCGACTCACGTCTTCTTCTGAATGCGAGATTGAAGCATGACCTCAGGCTGTCGGATTTTCCAGGAGCCTTTTTATCGGGTGGACCCGAACGACGCACATTGATCGTCATGCCTGAAGGGTTTTCGACAGAGATGTATCAGGCGGGCCTTCGCCTTATGCAGGCTTTGCAAAAGGAAACGTGGAGCATGCCACGGGATAAAGAAACGCCCGTGCCCGAGTTTGTTGCCTTTCCGGTTCTCGTAAAGGAAGCCGGATCCGGGAAGGATTTTTCAGGAGATCATATGATTTTTCTGGGCGGGTTTGATTCTTTCGATGCTGAAGTGATTTCGGCTTTCGGTGTTTCCGAAAAGACAGACGAAGAAAGTGCTTTTTTATCCTGTTTTTCGAACAGCGAGGGCGCATCGCGGCTTTTCATCGGTTCCGCAAAACCCGATGTGTTGGGATACGCAACGGAAGCACTCCTGCAAGGGTACGCGGAGGCCGGCCTTGACAATAAACAGATCTGGATAGGGCCGGAGAAGAGCCCGGTGGAAAAGGGAAACGGAAAACACCCTGTGCAACAGGAAGAGGAAATTGCGATTGCTGTCCCCGAAGCAGGGACCGTTTTCAAGGGAGAAGGTCGCCATAGGCATACATTCTCCTTCGACACCGGGCTCTTCCCCAAAAGTGCCGTGGACGCAAGACTTGGCATGATGGTTCGACATTCGCCGCGACTTGATAAAGAGGCATCTCGTATTGCTTTTACAGTTAACGGCAGAAAGACAGGACCAGTCCCGCTTGATTTTTCGGACATGGGAGGGAAAATGCTTGTTTTACCTGTTCCGCCTGATGAAGAGGAGGGTTTTCTCGACATCGGCGTAGAGGTTTTCCTTCAGGCGAAAAAGAAAGAACCGTCAAACAGCGCCTGGACGTCTTGGTGTGTTTTGGAAAGAGAAGCGAAAATTTTTTTTCGCGGCAGTCCCGATGCTCGGGAGCCGTTCCTGGAAAATATCGCGCTATTCATGAGAAGAAAGACCGTAAAGATTTATGCGGGCGAATCCGTGGACATTTCCGCCTTGAACATGTTGAACTCCTTTTTTATGGGATTGAAGGGACTTGGAGGGAGGCCCCCGGAGATTTTTGTAAAGCCTCTCAATTTGTACCCCGGGACGCAAAGGACCGAACCGGCTATAATTCTGGGCTCGGCTGACGAAATTTCCCGACTTGAGGTCCCTCTCGCTGTCGGGTACGATGAAAAAAAACTCCTTTTCTATTCGTCGCCCGAGAAGATTCCTGTTTCTGAAGGACACGAGAAAGAATCCGTCTTGTTTCAACTTTTTGAAGGGGATGGAAAGAACTTTTCCCTTGTGGTGACCTGGCCTTCGGACATTCCATGGACGGGAAAACTTAAAGAGACACTGCTGGAAGGGAAAATTGAAGGCTCAGTCTGTCTGGTGAACGCGGAAGGCAAGATAACGGCCAGGAAGGCAGCGTTACGCGAAACATTACACAAAGGGATATTCGACGTTGATTATTTCGTGCTGGGATTATTTATTATTGCGGTTTCGGGGGTTCTTTTCGGTGTCATGCACCTTTTTTTGAAGCACAAGACGAGAAAATAGAGAGGTTTCCTAAATATTTTCGAGACAGTAAAATAACATGTTTCAAGGACGCAAAAGGGGCGAAGCACAGGTGAAGGATGACGAATCTGAAGAAACGTTACGGGCCTGGATGACCTATGCCCTGAACATGGCAGCCATTGGCGCCGCCGAGGGTGAAATTCCCGTCGGAGCCGTCGTAGTACAAAACGGGAAACCTGTCGGCAAAGGATTCAATAGACGTGAAGCGACTTCGGATCCGACGGCACATGCGGAAATAGTAGCCATACGTGAGGCGGCCCTGGAACTTTCGCGCTGGAGACTTGATGACTGCGATCTTTATGTGACTCTCGAGCCTTGTCCGATGTGTGCCGGAGCATTGGTGATGGCGAGAATACGGAGGCTGTTTTACGGAGCAAAAGATCCGAGGTGGGGTGCTTGCGGAACCTTGTACGATATCCCCAGAGATCCGAGATGGAATCACTCCTGTAAAATACGGGGTGGAAATCCTCGCGGAGGATTGTGCTAAAATGCTTCGGGAGTTCTTTCAGGTCCGTAGATAACCTGTTGTACAGGGTGGAGAGATGGCCGAGAGGTCGAAGGCGGGCGACTCGAAATCGTCTAGGCGGTGATGAGCCGCCTCGTGGGTTCGAATCCCACTCTCTCCGCCATTTGAAATCTTCAGTCACAACCCAACCATTGCGGAGAAGTGGCCGAGTGGTCGAAGGCGGGCGCTTGGAGAGCGTCTGGGCGGCAACGCCCCGGGGGTTCGAATCCCTCCTTCTCCGCCATTTATTTTAGCTGTCGGTGTGTTATGTAGAGCGAAAACGGGGCATTGATGGTTCATCAGGGATCCTGTCAGTATCTTCAAGCTACGGTTTTTCGCAGGGGGTCCAGCCCTGTGCGGCAAAGACCCGCGAACCCCGCCAGGCCCGGAAGGGAGCAACGGTAAGCGGTGATCTTTGGGTGACACAGATTATCTGGGCCCCCTGTAAAAAACCGTTGTTTTTTTGGGAGCCCGCAAGATGGACAAACCGTTTAATGGCTACATAAAACCGAAAAATGAAATAAGGCAAGACGAAAAACTTATCCTGCAGCCTGTGTTTGTTGTCTCCGTGGAAGTTTTTACCCGAGGCCTTTTGCGCCGTCCCGAATACCGGTATTACCAGGCTGTTGTGGATGCGTCAACGGGCAACTCGGAATTTTTCCCCGATGGGTCGGTATCCGTACTCGAGGAGGAACCTCCTGCAGGCAAAGCCATTCCTCCTGTTATCGACGCATCTCAGGCGGTAGCGGTGGCTGAGCTTGATGCCCGGCATTCAGGGAGGCAAGGGTGGAAAGCGGTTTTTGGCTCCGCCTATGTAAAGGCTCGAAAAGAGAGTGTGGTCGCCACCTGGCGTGTCTGGGTTCTCCTGGAGGATTCCATGACCGATTCACTGACGGGAAGGAAAATCGACGGGGCGGTTTTTCTTGCGAATTTCCTGAATCGCGGAGGCCCAGAGGGGAAATAGAGCCTCTCCCCGGATGGAATCATCTGGATTCCCGACACGGGGAGAGATATCGGCTCGATATTACCGGTGTTCGTCTTCATCGTTGTCGCTTTGGTCAAGGGCGATGTTGCAGGGCGGCGGGGCGATATCGATGAGAGTTCCGATGAGTTTTTCTAGTTCCTGCAGATCAGGTGTCTTTGATTCCGCGAGGCAGCTCTTGACGTAATTTTTGAGGATCTCGATGCACGCAGTCTGCATGGCCTTTCTTGCCGCAGAAAGTTGTAAAAGGATGTCTCTGCAGGGTTTATCCTCGATGATCATCCTCTGGATTCCGCGCAACTGTCCCTCAACCCGTTTCAGGCGATTGAGCATTGCTTTTCTGTCTGGCGGCATGTTCTCAAGCTGATCGATCAGTGATCCATGGGCCATTTTTATTCCCCCCTGGTATTTTCTGTAAGGGCAAGTAGCCGTATGGGGTATATAGTACGTTCAAATCTGTTGCTGGTCAATCCGCAACTGTGGTATACTCCCCGATGGCCGTATTACTCACACGACCCGACCGGTCCGGCGGTGTCCCCAAAAGGATTCCGGGCCAGGAAGACGGTCGTGGAGGCTCAAACCAACAATTCAGGAGGGGTTGCAAGTGGCAATAGTGACAATGAAGCAGCTTCTGGAATGCGGTGTGCATTTCGGGCATCAGACGCGACGGTGGAATCCGAAAATGAAGCCCTACATTTTCACCGAGCGAAACGGTGTCTACATCGTGGACCT
The DNA here is from genome assembly GCA_046542505.1 of Thermovirgaceae bacterium. Classification (GTDB taxonomy): domain Bacteria; phylum Synergistota; class Synergistia; order Synergistales; family Thermovirgaceae; genus UBA1876. The sequence goes on from JBKHBH010000049.1 coordinate 11,464, forward strand.
GCAAAAAACCGTGAAAGGACTCGAAAAAGCCTACGATTTTTTACGTGAAGTTTCCCAAAGCGGTGGCGGAGTTCTTTTCGTGGGAACGAAGAAACAGGCCCAGGAAACCATACGGGATGAAGCCATCCGGTGCGGTCAGTTCTACATAACCCACAGGTGGCTCGGCGGACTGCTCACGAATTTTTCGACAATAAAAAAACGTGTTAACCGGATGACCAGGCTCCAGGAGCTTCTTGATTCGGGCACGGGGGCACAGAAATGGACCAAGAAAGAACTCGTCGGGCTTAGAAAAGAACGTGAGAAACTCGAAAAATACCTTCTTGGAATCAAGGACATGAAAGATCTCCCTGATGCCCTGGTTGTCGTCGATCCGCGGCGAGAGGATATCGCTGTTCTCGAAGCGAGAAAACTCAACATTCCGGTTATTTCGATCATAGATACGAACTGTGACCCCGATCTTATCGATTTCCCCATTCCCGGGAATGATGATGCGATCCGGGCCATCAAGTTGATCATTGGTCTTCTTGCCGATGCCGTTGTCGAAGGCAGGCAGGGAGAAGACAGCGGTGAAGAGGCGCCGGTTGATACGACCCCGGAAGCCGAAGTGTCGGAAGAAGACAATGACCCCGTTGAAGTAACGGAAGAAGACGTAATCACTGTGAAAAAGAAGCTCCAGGAAAACTACGGTGAGGTAGAAAAGAAAATCGTCGACAAGGAACTTGTCGAACGCAAGGGATGGAAGGAGGAATAGACAATGGCCGTCCACATGGAAACCGTCAAGGAACTTCGCTACCGCTCTGGTGCGGGAGTCCTCGATTGCAAGAAAGCTCTTGAAGAATGTGATAATGATCTGGAAAAGGCTGTTGACTTCCTTCGCGAAAAAGGTCTCGCCAAAGCCGCGAAAAAGGCCGGAAGAACAGCTTCGGAAGGAAATGTTTTCAGCTACATCCACACAAACGGGAAGATCGGAACTCTTGTAGAAATAAACTGCGAAACCGATTTTGTTGCCCGAACCGACGAATTCCAGGAGCTTGGCAAGGAAATCGCCATGCACATAGCGGCGGCGGCGCCGCAATATCTTACGTCCGAAGAGGTGCCTGAAGAGGATCTCGAAAGGGAAAAGGAAATCTACAAACAGCAGGCCCTCGAAGAAGGAAAACCTGAACATATCCTCGAAAAGATCGCAGAGGGGCGGATAGCCAAGTTTTACGAGGAGAATTGCCTGGTGGAGCAAAAATACATCAGGGACCCCGAAAAGAAGATAAAGGATGTCCTCGTCGAAAACATCGCAATCCTTGGCGAAAACATTGTCGTCAGACGGTTTTCCAGGTTTGCTATAGGCGAATAAAGAGAAAAGGGGCGGGGATTTCCCCGCCCCTTTTTTTGTGTTTGTTCAGACTGCTGCAATCGGAGGTGGTAGAAAAGGATGATTCCGTACAAGCGGATTCTCTTGAAACTGTCCGGTGAGATTCTCGCGGGCGAAAAATCCTTCGGCCTGGACATGTCGATTGTTGTACGCATGTGTCAGGACATTGCCATGCTTGCGAGAAACGGCGTTGAAGTGGCTATGGTTGTCGGCGGAGGAAATATTTTTCGCGGGACGAATGCCGATTCCGTCAATCTGGACAGGGCGCAGGGAGATTACATGGGCATGCTGGCCACCGTCATCAATTCTCTCGCTTTGCAGAACGCCCTCGAGCGGATGGGAGTTCCGACTCGTGTCCAGACTGCCATAGAGATGAGGGAAATCGCGGAGCCTTTCATACGAAGAAAAGCCCTGTCCCATCTGGAAAAGGGACGTATTGTCATTTTCGCTGCAGGAACCGGATCCCCATATTTTTCTACCGATACAGCCGCCGCCCTTCGGGCCGCGGAGATCGGGGCCGATTGCCTGTTGAAGGCGACAAAAGTCGATGGTATATATGATAGTGACCCGGAAAAGAATTCCGATGCCAGGCTCTTGCGGAAGGTCACCTATATGGATGCCCTCCAGAAGCAGTTGAAAGTGATGGATGCAGCGGCCTTTTCTCTGTGCATGGAGAACAAAATTCCCATAATCGTTGCGAACATCCGGAAGGAAGGAACGCTGCAAAGGATTATTCTCGAAGGCGAACGGATAGGCACCCTCGTTCATCTTGAAAGGGAGTGAGACGAAAGATGCCCGACGCTGAACTGAAAGACCTGAAAGAAAAGATGGAAAAGGTTATCGAACACTTCAGGAAGGAACTTCACGGTGTACGCACAGGCCGCGCTCATCCGGCTCTCGTAGAAGACATAAAAGTCGATTATTACGGGGCTCAGACACCCGTTTCACAGCTTGCGTCGATCAGTATCCCCGATGCGCGCCAGATATTGATATCCCCATGGGACAAAACGGCGATCAAGTCTGTAGAAAAGGCCATACAGGCATCGCCACTGGGTATTAATCCACAGGTCGACGGCGATAATATCAGGCTGAACATCCCTGAATTGACGGGCGAGCGGAGAGTGGAACTGACAAAGCTTGTCAAAAAGCATGCGGAAGATGCGAGGGTCGCTGTCAGGAACCTGCGAAGGGAAGGGAACGACACCTACAAGAAAAAGGAAAAAAACGGAGATATCAGTGAAGACCAGATGCATGATTACCTTGAATACGTCCAGGAAGTCACAAATGAATTTATCGAAAAAATAGACAGGATTGCAGAAACAAAAGAAAAAGAAATTCTCGAGGACTGAAAAATCAAACGGACAGAGGACTGTGTTCTATCGGGATAAAAAGTTATGAATTATGTTACTTTAGCAAAGGGCTGCGTTCACAAGACGCAGCCCTTTGCTATAAACTTAACCAAACAAAATAGTTTATAATTTGTTCAAGGCATTTTTTAGATACTCCCTGGAAGGTCTATAATCTT
>JBKHBH010000050.1:0-14347 GCA_046542505.1 Thermovirgaceae bacterium
CCCCCCTCGATAAAGCGGGTGATCATGAAACGCCAGTATCTCTGTGCCCCTTCGAGCTCGATGGTTATTCCCAGGTTTACCAACAATCCGTGAAAACAGTAGTCCACGATGCGAACGAGGTCTCCCACTTCCAGGTTCTTCTCCTTTCCCTCAAGGCCGGGAAAAGAGCTGGAGACCACGGGGATAAGCTTTTCAAAGGCCGAAGTCATGGCACCCTTGATGAATCGCGACAACTCCCACCCCTTTTCGCCTCCGCGGTGGGATTCCAGAAAAAGGTGGACCCAGATCAAGCGAAGGTCTTCGTCTTCCCACAGAATCTCAAGATATTCTTCGCCCCGACGTGTGAAGAACTCGAGCGGGTTCTCCCCCATTTCGCCGGTTCCGGGTATGAAATGTCTGACGATTTCCTGTATCTCCGCTTCCATGACAGCCCTGAAAAGAGCTTCCTTGTTTTGAAAATGCCAATACAAGGCTCCCTTGCTGAGCCCTGTTTCCTTGACGATGGAATCCATGCTTGTTCCGTAAAACCCGGATCTGGCGAACTTCCTTCTGGCCTCCGCAAGAATCCGTAATCGAGTTTCACTGATATCAGCCATGTGACACCTCCAGACCGGTCGGTATGCTCGACAGACCCTATCACCGACCAAACGGTCTGTCAACAGGAAAAAAAGGGCGCCCTGATTCGAGGGGTGCCCCAAGATGGCAAAACCAGCCTGTTGCGGTCATGAAATGCCCAAAACACGACTGGCGATTTCAAAGTAGATAATGAGGCCAAGCACGTCCACTGTAGTGGTGATGAACGGGCCGGAAATCACCGCGGGGTCGATCTTGAAAAATCTTGCGACGATGGGAAGGATGACTCCCGCCAAATTCCCGACGATCACCACCGCGACGAGTGAGAAGGCGACGACCAGGGCCACATCGGACCCCGTATCCAGCATATAGGCCCGCGCGATGGCAAGAACCCCCAGGGGCAGGCCGAGCAAAAATGCCGTTAGAATCTCCCGCAAGAACACCGTCTTGAGATTTTTCCACTCGATGTCCCCAAGGGTCATTCCGCGAATGACCAGCGTTGCCGCCTGGTTTCCAACATTGCCCCCCGTGCCTATGAGAAGAGGGATGAAAAAGGTCAGGGGCACGACGCTCTGGATCAGAAAAGAGTAGGAGCTCAACACAGTGGAGCTGATGGCCTGGGCGGCTATACAGATGACCAGCCAGGGCAGCCGCTTGCGCGCCAGGGTCAAAACCCCCGTTTCAAGATAGCGTTCCTCCACAGGCTGGATACCGGCCATCCGTTCGAAGTCTTCAGTGGCCTCTTCTTCGAGGATGTCCAGCACATCGTCGAAAGTCACGATTCCCACGAGCCGGCTCTCGCTGTCAACCACGGGGAGGGCGTGCAGGTCATAACGGGACATGATCTGGGCGCATTCCTCCTGGTCCGTTCCCGTCCCGATGGAAACGGGATCCTCGTTCATGAGGGCCGACATCGGAGTTTCAGGCTGGGCGAGGATGATGTCCTCCAGGTCTACGGTCCCCAACAGGTGCCGCTTGTTGTCCATGACGAAGCAGATATATATGGTTTCCTTGCTCCGAGCCTCGCGACGGATATGCTGCAAGGCCTCGGAAGCGGTCATATCTTCCTTGAGGTCAATATATTCAGGTGTCATCAGGCGTCCCGCCGATGAGGGCCTGTAGTTCAGGAGACTGTTGGCAATGGTCCGTTCCTCCGACGACAGGTGCTGGAGGATTTTTTTCACCGTCTTGGCCGGTAATTCATCCAAAAGGGCCGTCCGGTCGTCATCTGACATGTCCTCGATGATCTCGGCGGCCTCCCTGTCGGTAAAGCTGTTCAAAAGCTCCTCCCGCTCCGGGCCTTCCATGTGTTCGAAAACCTCAATGGCAAGATCCTTGGGGAGGAGCCTGAAAAGCAGCACCCGCTGTACTTGCGAAATATCCACCAAAAGATCGCTGATATCCGCCGGCTCAAGTGTCGAAAGGAGCTCCTTGACAGCCTGGAACTTGCGTTCGGCCATAAGGGACTCGACAACTTTGTAGAGCAGTTCGAGACGTTCGATCATCGCCGTCACCCCCGTTTCCGTCACAAGGCGACATACACGACACCCATGTGCGGCGGAATGTCAGGGTTTCTTCGCCGCAAGGCGTCCTGAGCTGTCTTGTGCCTGTTGAAAAAGCTTCAAACTCTGGAGGGGGGGAACCTGCGATGGAAGGGAGTTTCGGGAAACCGAAAGGGCAAAAAAACTGGAAGGCCCTACTCGTCCATTTTCGCGTTTCCCCCCTCGAAACGGGACGTATCCCTCTTCAAATCCTGTCGGGGACATAAACTGTCGTCCATTTTCATCTCCTTCGCTTCCTCTGATACATTTCAAACCCATCCTAGCCTAAAGGCTTGTTAATGGTCAATGCAGCAGGATTTTGGACATTCTCTTTGGGCATAAAAAAGGGGACGCATCCCTGCGCCCCCTGTATCGTACGGACTGTCCCGATTAACGTTTCGAGTACTGCCGCTTGCCGCGGGCGCCCTTTTGGCCGAATTTCTTTCGCTCAACCATTCTGGGATCCCGGGTCAGGAGGCCTGCCTGCTTCAAGACAGACCTAAGGTCAGGGTTTAATTTAAGCAGAGCCCTCGCGATGCCGAGCCGTACGGCTCCGGCCTGGCCCGTCAACCCGCCACCGCTGGTGTTGACGAAAACGTCGATTTTTCCTTCCAGTCCGGCGACTCGAAGGGGTTCGAAGGCGTGGTTCTGCCATATGGTCCGGGGGAAATAGTCTTCCGGCGTACGGTTGTTGACCTTGACGGCACCGTCACCCGGACGGATGCGCACCCGCGCGAGAGCGGTCTTGCGTCTTCCTGTTCCCCAATAATACTCGCTGCCTCTCATGGGTTACCTCCTTTCCCGGCTCCGGCCGCCTAGATCTCTATCTTCTCGGGTTTCTGGGCCGTATGGGGATGGTTCGGCCCGGCGTAGACCTTGAGTTTTCTGTGAAAGGCCAGCCTGTTTTTCGGAAGCATGCCCTTGACGACCTTCTCAACGAGGCGATCGGGTGCCTTGGCCATGTACTCGCCGAAAGAAACGGCCTTAAGACTTCCCTTGTATCCGCTGTGGCGATATACCATGGATTGCTGGGCCTTTCTTCCCGTCAGCTTGACCTTGTCGGCGTTCAGGACAATGACAAAATCTCCCGTATCGACGTGAGGCGTATAGACAGGCTTATGCTTGCCCTGAAGAATTTTCGCGATCTGCGAGGCAAGTCTGCCAAGGGGTTTGTCGGTGGCGTCGACGACATACCATTTTCGTTCGATGCTGTTCGGTTTCGCCATGAATGTTGTCTTATCAGGCATCTATTCCGTCACTCCCTCGCCCACACCGAAGGCGCAAGCGCAATGAATTCGATCCCTGCCCGAAGGCAGAGCGACAGTTATTCTAACGAAGGCCGCCTGACGTGTCAAGCAGATCCGCCCTCGACCCGGCTCAAACTAGAGAACCTTTTCAAGCTTCGCGTTCTCGATAATCCCCGGGAACCTTCCCCTCTTTGCGATGGGATTTCCGTCAACCATCTTGATGTCCATGGTCATGTCCCGCGGCGTGGCATGGGCAATATAGCTGCCGACACCAAAAGAGTCCACCCCCGCTTCCCGCAGCCGCGCGATAGTGTCAGGGTTAAGGCCTCCGGAGGCCACGATCGAGACATGGTCGAAACCCGCCTTATCAAGCCTCCATCGGACTTCACGCACCAGTTCAGGAGAGACTCCTCCCCGTTCCGAGGGCGTATCGAGCCTGACACCGGCAAGTCTTTCGCCCAGCTCTTCGGCCACCCTGAGTGACTCTTCTGCCTCGTCCTTGAAGGTGTCTACAAGAATGAGTCTAGGCTCGCCTTCCGCAAGGACATCGTCGTAGACCTTTGCCAGATTGACTGTATCCCCGACGATGAGAATCGCGGCATGGGGAATTGTCCCTTTCGGCTCGATACCGGCCAACTTCGCGCCGAGAATGCAGCTGGCGCCCGAACAGCCTCCGGCGACAACAGCAGCCCGCTCCATGACGGATGCAACCGCCGGGTGAACGTGTCTGGCCCCAAAAGACAAGACTGGTTTGCCTCCGGCTGCCTCCACGCATTCCCTGGCGGCCGTCGCCCATCCAGTCGAGCTCGCCAGCATGCCGAGGATTACCGTCTCGTACATGCCGAAAGCCGAATAGGGGCCTTCAAGGCGCATGAGAACTTCCTTCGCGTCGAAGCTGTCACCTTCAGAAAGGGAATGGATTTGTACTCCTTTCCCGTCCAAAAGTCGCAACACTTCGGGAAGGCCGGCGTAAATCCCCGGCTTGCGTGCAAAAATCTCCGCGACTACTGGCGTATCGAGTTTTCCTGCGGCCTCCAGGACATCCCTGGTCTTAACGAAATAAATATCGGTAGTGAGCCCGGTCGCGATCTCTTCGTGTTCGGCACTGTAAAACCGGTTGCTCCCGCAGGAGACGTCGTAGACATCGGAAAGCCGGTCGAGTCGTCTGGGATCCATCCTCACATACCTGGAAACTACCTGGGAAGGATGACCAGCAGCAGGGACGAAATCAAAAACAGGGCTGTCAGTAGGACCGTCACCTTGCTAAGCACCGTGAAACGCTGCCACTGTCCACCCGTTGCGTCAGCCTGGGTGCCTCCTCCGAAAACACCGGAGAAACCGCCCTGTTTCCTCTGCTGGAGCAGGATCACGGCCATCAGGGAAACGGCCAGTATAATATGTGCAACCATCAAGAAAATACCCACGCATCGCACCTCCCCGTGCGTTCATGACATGAAGCGACTACACATTCTATCACAGAAGCCTCTTTATAGCATTCGGCGCAGGGAAAAAGTCGCAACGGCCCGGTGCGAGATCTTCGATTTCACAGGTTGACCCAAAACCGCAAAAGGCTCGTTGTATCCCTCTGGCACGAAAAGGGGGTCGTAGCCGAACCCCTCGTTTCCGGAAGGACTGCTGGCAATGCGTCCCCAACAATACCCCTGGGTCAGCCAACACTGCCCGGCCTCCGGAAAGACCAGCGCAAGACACGCGACAAATCTCGCTGTCCGGTCGGAAACATTCTTCATCTTCTCCATGAGCCACCGGATACGGGATGAATCATCCTCTGCGACCCGGGCCGATTCTGTCCCAGGACCCCACGCGAGCGCCCTGACTTCCAGTCCGCTGTCGTCCGAAAGGGCGGGCATTCCTGTTTTTTCCGCCCAAAAGCGCGCCTTTTTCAGTGCGTTGTGAGCGTAAGTCGTGCCGTCTTCAACGATTTCCAGATCATTTCCGATAAGGTCTGGTCCAAAAAGAACCCGCACGCCGACAGGCTGGAAAAAATCCGACAGTTCGAGGAACTTGTTCCGGTTACCGCTGGCCAAAAGAATCGTCTGACTCACAAAAAAGCCTCACGTTCGGCTTCAGTCAGCTCCAGGGACTCTTTCTGCAGTTCAACGAGCTCCCCTATACCCCTTTCGGCGATATTCAGGAGCCCTTCCAGTTCATCCCTGGAGAAGGTACCAGACTCGCCGGTGCCCTGCAACTCGATATATTCACCCCTGTCATTCATGACGATATTGCAGTCCACCTCGGCTGCCGCGTCTTCTTCGTAGCAGAGATCGGCCAGGATTTCGCCTTCGACCTTGCCGACACTGAGGGCGGCTACAAAGGAGCGGACGGGGATTCCCTCGATGCTCCGCGAGCCATAGAGATTCCGCAAGGCGTCCACCAGGGCAACGAATCCGCCGGTAATTGCCGCCGTCCGGGTTCCACCATCCGCCTGGATAACGTCACAGTCTATCCAGATCGTCCGCTCGCCAAGCAGGTCGAGATCGATTCCGGCCCTGAGCGACCTCCCGATCAGGCGCTGGATCTCGTGGCTTCTGCCGCTGACACGACCCCTGACACTGTCTCTGGGCGACCTGGTTTCCGTCGCGCGGGGAAGCATGGAATACTCAGCTGTGACCCAGCCCTGTCCGCTTCCCCTGAGGAACACGGGGACCTTATCCTCCACCGAGGCGGTGCAGATCACCCACGTATCGCCGAACCCGATACGCACCGAGCCCTCGGCAAACTTTGTAAAGCCCCTGTCAATGGTCACAGGACGCAGGTCCCCGGGGGCTCTTCCGTCACATCGGATCATACCTGAACCTCGTTTCTGCCGCGTCGGGCATCAGGAGGGCATCTCCCAAAAGGAAGAGAGATCCACGGGTTTGCTCTCGTCCACTTGTTTGCCGTTAATGAGGAAACGGATCCTGGTGACGGGCGAGAAATTTTTTGAAACAGTGCTGACGATACCGGTAATGACCGATACGGCCTTGTCTTCTGACATATTTGACACGCTCTCGAGAAATGCGTCATTCAGGTCCAGGTAAACTTTGTCGCCGTTTCTGAAGACATGGAGCACCCTGACGTCGCCGGGAAGCAGTTCTTCATCCCTGTATGTCGCGATCACTTCCGACAGGAGGTTCCTAAGATCGTCCTCAAGAAGCCCCGCCATAAAGGAAACCGATTTCTCCCGGAACTCATCCCCTGAAGGAATATAAATCACGAAACGGCTTTTCGGTCCTGTTGTGGATTCGCTTTCTTCCCCGTCCTCCGCTGAAACCCGGCGGGCTTCATCAGAGGTCTGTACAACTTGTTCGTCGCCGATAACGCCCTTGTTGTCGAGCCATTTCAGGGCAATTCCGGACCCCCAGTATCCGATGGCGAAAAAAACGACGATCACCGCTGCCCAGACGAGGACGCGCAGTGCAATGGGAGCCTTTCTGCTTTCTTCGTCGTCTTCCTCTATTTCCTCATCCTCGTCGCCATCCTCATACAGTTCTGGGGAATCCTCTTCTTCGGCATCATAGCGCCACGGAGCATGGCGGCGGTCATCTTCATCCTTGAAAGCCGAAAACAGCATGTCCTGTCACCTGCCTATTGCTGCGCGAAAATGGTCCGCGCGGGTTTTTACACATACAGCCAGCCTCCCATTATATTTCATTTCCCGAGATAATCCATGATTCCGCCGGCGATTGACGAGGCAAGCTTCTTCTGGTAGTCCGATCTCTTCAGTTGGGCCGCTTCCGAAGCTTCCGTCAGAAATCCCATCTCGATCAACACCGAAGGCATGGACGCTCCCCGCAGGACGTAAAATGGAGCCTGGGCGACGCGGCGCATGGGAAGCCCCCTTTGTTTCCCGGCGGAAAAAAGCACTTCCGCAAAGCCGCTACTCTCCTGTATCTTGGCGTTCTGCTGCATATCTCCAAGAATCTTCAGCAACATTTGAGTCCGTTTGTCGGCCGCTTTCGCCGCTTCCGTACCCCCTCCGTTCGCCAACTCCTTGTTCTCAATCCGTGCAAGCTCCATGGCATGCTTGTCTGTCGGAAGAGCCATGAGGTAAATCTCGACACCTCTGGCGTGCCTCCCCGCAGGGAGCGCATTGCAATGGAGGCTGACGAAAAGGTCTGCATCCCGCTTCATGGCGATGTCGGTCCGTTGAGACAGCTTGAGATACACATCTTTGTTCCTCGTAAGCACCGGCTGGACACCTTTCGTCTTGAGCAGATCGACCAGGTACCTCCCGACTTTGAGGTTGATATCCTTCTCGAGAAGGCCGTTGGCCACTGCCCCCGGGTCCTTTCCACCATGACCGGGATCGATGACCACGACGTATTTGCCGTCATCATGGGGAGAAACCGCCGGTAGGACAGGCTCCCGGGGGGACTGGCTCTCCTCCGGCTCTTTATCTTGTGGCGGCTCTTTATCTTGTGGCGGTTCTTCCTCTTGAGCCGGCTCTTCCTCCTTCGGTTCAATTTTTTCGGCAAGCACAAGAGAAGGAGCCTGGCTTTTCAGGGGTTGAGGGTCATAGAAGTCCACCACATACCGCTGCGGACCTTCAAGGCGGAAATGTTCTATTTTTCGTGCCCTGTGCATGAAGGAAATAAGGACCCGGTCACCGAATTGTGAAACGGAGGCTTCGACCTTGCCTGGTGAGGGTGAAGGGGAAACGGCCCCGGGCAATGCGACACCCTGAATGGTGACATCCACACGGCCCGTCAGGGGTGAGACTTTGACCGGAAAAGAGCCGCTAAAGTCGATCACCGCCCGAAGTCCGAAATCCTGCACACCCCAACGAAGGAAATTCACCCTTCCAGAGGATTTCCCTTGTGATGTTTCAGGGGGAGTCTCTTTTTCAGATTCGCTGGACTTTTCAAGGTCAAGGAGCTCAGGCCTTTCGGCCTCAGCCGACGAGCCGCCACTATCCCAGGAAACACTGACCTGCCTTCCCTGATCAAGGGAGAGGAAGCGGCCGAAGACTTTCAGTGCGTCGTTTTTTTCGATCCACCAGCCGCCGTTTTCCATCATGTTTCGGGTCAGGGCGATAATCTGACCCTGGAGGATCGCTGCGGTGGCCCCTGGGACGAGCTTCACCATGGTCTTTTTTCCGTGCACAAGGAGAGAGTCCCCCGTATTTTCGGCACGGCATCCGAGGGATTCGGCCATCCTTCCGACTGGGACAAACTGCGCGCCCTGATGAGTCTTAGTCTGCATTTCCCCTGCTGCCTCCCCGTCCTTGAGGAGGGTCAAGGCATGCGTTCCTGATGCCGCCGAAACAAGCATCAGGCATGCCACAAAGAACAGGAGGGTAACTCTAAAGCCCCGCAACGGGGACATCGTCAATCACCACCGAGCAGCCGCCTGTATTCCCGAAAAATCGCAAATCGTCTCCGACAGAGGAAATCCTCTCAAGAAGTTCCAAGAGATTCCCCGCAATGGTCACACCAGAGACGGGTTGAATCCGTTCCCCCGAACTGTACAGGGCTCCTTTTGCACCGAGAGAATAATCCCCGCTCACGGGGTCGATGGTATGTACGCCCATAAGGTCCGTTACGTACAGGCGATTTTCGGGCACCCTGAGAAAACTTTCCGCCGAATCCGACCCTGGTTCCAGGTAAAGGTTCGAGAATCCCGCCTCAGGAAGCGACCCCGGGGAACGGACAGCGTTACCCGTCGGGGCGACTCCGTCTTTTGCGGCATATTTCAGGTCGTTGAGAAAAACTTCAACCTTTCCTTCGGAAAGCAAGACCGTCCGTGTCGACGGTACCCCTTCGCCATCGAAAGGTTCTGATCCCACCTTGCCATGAAGAGTCCCGTCATCGATCAATGTTACCGCCGCCGAAGCGATTCGCTCACCCAGCTTGCCTTTAAGCATGGAGAGGTTCTTGTGTATATTCTGACTCAGAAAAAGTTCTCCTACTACCTCGAAAAGAGTCGCCGTAACCTCTGGATCGAGAACAACGGTATACCTTCCTGTCGAGAGAGCTTTCCCCCCCAGAGAGAGTCCGACCCTCTCAAGGGCCTCTGCGGCAATCGCCCGATGATCGAGGTCATCGATAAAACAGGCTTCAAGTCCAAATCCTCCCATATCATAAGCTTCGCCCTGTTCCATGACAACGACGAGGCCGCAGGAAACCCCCGTTTCACTGTGCCAGAGACGGAGCCCCTCTGTGGAGGCGTAAAAGGTTTCGCCCCGACCGTCTGCCCATCTCGCCGCCCTGACGGATCGAACCCTGGGATCCCTGGAAGCGACTTCCATCATTTCGTTGCAAATCCGCTGCCTCCGGGCCGGCGTAATCTCCAAAACCGAAGGATCATATAATCGGAGGTCGGCCAATTCGACAGGCCCCGGAAACAGGGGAACATCCTCTTGTCCGGCTCCAAGCCTGGAGTTCGCAACGGCCCATCCTGCCATGGCCGTCACCGCCTCTTTCGAGAGATCATTCGTATCGGCTACGCCCTGTCTTCCGTAAGGATCGATCACCCTGATTCCCATTCTCCATGAGGCGCCGCTTTTGTCGATTTCAGGTTCACCATTTCTCAGGCCCCACTCCGTACCAGACCCCGCATTATAATACACGTCGGCCCGTTCGATGCCTTTGGCATGAACGGCTTCCAACGCTCTTGAAGCAACCTGTTCGATCTTCTCCCTTTGCGGGAAGTCTTTCACCGGGCACGAGCCTCCCCGAGTATTTTTTTCGCCGCTATTTCCACATCGGCCCCGGTAATGCCGACATGGGTGACAAGACGGATCCTCCTGTCGGAAACAGCGTTGAAAAGAATGCCTTCCCTTTTGCAGACTTCGACAATGGCATGGGCATCAGGGCCCTTTCCGTCAAGCTGGAAGTAAACCATGTTCGTTCTTCGGCCGGGCTTTTCGACAAAAAGACCACCTTCGGCCAGAAGATCCGCGAGCTTTTCGGCATTCCTGTGATCTTCGGCGAGACGGGCGGTCATTTTTCTGATCGAAATGACACCGGCTGCGGCCAGGATCCCTGCCTGCCTCAGCCCGCCACCGAGTTTCTTTCTCCAGTGCCTGGCCTTGCGGATGAAATCTTTCGACCCGCACAAAAGCGATCCCACCGGTGCCCCGAGTCCTTTTGAAAGGCAAAACTGGACAGAATCGACCTGGTGCGTGAACTCGCGGACATCCACGTCCCATGCCGTCGCGGCGTCAAAGATCCTGGCACCGTCGAGATGGACTTTGAGCCCCATGTCCTTCCCTGCCCTGGCGACTTTTTTGAAGTCCTCCGGTGAAACCGCCGTTCCACCCTCCCTGTTGTGGGTGTTTTCGAGACAGAGAAGCCTGGCAGGTGCCTTGTGGACATCCGGGGGCAGGATCCAGCTTTTGATCTCCTCAATTTTCATGATTCCACCGGAATCATCGGCGACAAGAGGCAAAATGCCCCCGAAGACCGCAAGGCCTCCGGCTTCGTAATTATAGATATGGCAATTTTGACCGATAATGGCGCCGTCTCCCATCCTGCAATGCGTCAAAAGGGCAACCAGGTTCCCCTGTGTCCCCGAGGTGACGAAAAGGCCCGCCTCGTGCCCCGTTAGAGCCGCGGATTCTTCTTCAAGCTCCCTGACCGTCGGGTCATCTCCGTAAACATCATCACCGACTTCAGCCGTAGCCATGGCGGTCCGCATTTCTTCCGTGGGCTTGGTAACCGTATCGCTTCTCAAATCAATCGTTCCCATGCTGTACCCTCCCGGAGACGGATCATGACTCCGTCTTTGTCATCTTGGCGTTCTTTTCTCGTTTTCGCCTATGATAACATCATTTTTCCCGAAGAATCGGCATCTTTTACATTCAGCCTGAAACCCGGACTTATGTTTTCGGCATTCGGAACCTACAAAGAGACTCCAAGGCGTGCCCAGGGAAGAAGATCTTCCGGGACGGTGACGCCAAGCTGCCCCGGTCGTGAACCGCCGTGAAAATCAGAGCCGGCCGTCCGCTCGAGTCCGAATCGAGCCGCTATTTTCGACCAATAACGGACCTCCGATTCAGTATGATGGCCCGAGAAACATTCGATCCCCCAAAGTCCGGTAGCAACGAGCTCCTCTAGGAGATTTTCCTGTCTTTTTTCGGTAATCCCCATAAGGCCCGGATGGGCAAGGACCGCCACCCCACCTGCTTCGGTGATGAGCCACACGCACTCCGTCGCCGTCAGCCGCTCGCGGGGGACATACGCCGACCCGTTTCTCCCGAGGTACCAGGAAAAGGCCGTTCCTTCGTCGGGGACATATCCTTTTTGCACGAGAAGCCTCGCTATATGTGGACGGGCCACGACCTGTCCGCCGGATTCACGGGCAAGCTCCTCCATGTTTACATCCATTCCCATTGCCTTCAGCTTTTCACACATGAGCCTGTTCCTGTCGTTCCTTTTCTGTCTTATCTCTTCGAGCCTGGATTCCAGAAGATCCATGTTTTCATCGATCCTGTACCCGAGAATATGGAGTGTAAAATCCGCATCAGCTGAAAGTTCAGTTCCGGAGATACACTGAAGCCCGCTCTTTTTGCAGGCTCGCCGGAATCTCGGGATCCCGGCCACGGTGTCGTGATCTGTCAGACTCAGGATGGATATGCCACGTTTCTCGGAACGCCTGACAATCGTTTCAGGGTCCAGAAGTCCGTCGGAAAAGGTGCTGTGCATGTGAAGATCGATGCGTATCATTGCGTCGGCTCCAATCGGTGGGAAAATCTAAAAGAGGTATCCCATGGGGCAGTCTCCGTCAGCGGCGGCCTCGACGACATCGCGATAGAGAGCGAAGGCAGTCTGCTTGGGGCCGGTTCCCCCTCCCGCCACGAACACATCACCCAGGGCATCGGTGACAAAAAGGACACCGTTGGCGGCACCATTGACATTGGAAAGCGGGTGGGATCCGGGAAGCACTTCAGGTTTAACAGTGATACGCGCCTCTTTTCCCGCTGCCTCGACACGGGCGACAAGGCGGACGTTCCCCCCGGAACGGCGGGCCTTTCGGATCATGGCACCGGAGACACTGCGTATGCCCTCAACGTGGACATCCTCAAGGCTCACAGGCGGCGCCCCCATGAGGACCTGGGCAATGATCGCCGCTTTCACGGCACTGTCAGTGCCCTCCACGTCAAAAAACGGCTCCGGTTCGGCATACCCCTTCCGTCTCGCATCCAGGAGGGCCTCGTCGAAGGATGATCCCTGGGCCATAAGATCAAGGATGTAATTGCAGGTGCCGTTGACAACACCTTCACAGGAAAGAATACGGGTTCCCTGCAAGCAATGCCTGACAAAAGAAAAGAAAGGCGTTCCCGCCAGAACCGTTGCCTCGAAAAGAAAGGGTACTCCCCGTTTTCGGGCAAGCTCCTCGAGTTGCCTGTAGGACAAAAAAAGCGGCCCCTTGTTGGAAGTGACCACCGCCGCCCCGCGGTCGATGGCGGTTCTCATGAATTCGAAAGCCGCTTTCGGCTGGGCAATGTTGGTGGTCGTACATTCAACGAGCATGTCGTAATCGGCGAGTTCCAGAAGGTCTTTGGCGGAACGAAAGGACTTCCGGTCCATCCCGCTGTCCAGATGCCCTGTCGAGGCCTCGTAACGAAGGACATCTTCAAGGGACAGCCCCGAAGGATCGTAAAGACATCCCCTGGTTCTCGTTCCGATGCCGACGATCTCCCCTTCAATGCCAAAGCGGGAGCGGAGCCAGGGGCGCCGTTCGGCAAAAAGCTCGCAGAAAGCCTTCCCCACATTTCCGAAACCGAGGAGCAGGATTCTCACCTGTAATCCACCCTTCCGTGAAGCGGTTCTGTCCTGCTCATCAATAATAACATTGTCTGAAGGTGGGGATTCGTGTTATATACAGGACATCAGAACAAAAACGCACTTGCCCGAAATCAGCGGAAACGGTTTATCGTAATGGAAGGAGCTTTTAAATGAACCCGGACACCACTATGCCTGACATGCCCGAAACCTGAGCTAAAATTACGGCGCGTCTCGTAGAGTCCGTTTCCCGGACGGCCCAGCTTGCCGCTGGGACGACGCCAGAACTCCAGCAGCTTTTCGAACGGTGGCTTTCGATCATTGCAGGAGAAATACAGAGAGAATCAAAAGTACAGGGAGTGCTCAATATCAAGGACATCGCCGAGCGGATAGGCATTGATGATACTTCCATCCTGTGTCTCGTCCAGTACCTCCACCGGCAGGGGAAAATATCCGTTACTGAAGTCAGGATCACGGAGGGTTGTGGAGAGAACAGGGAAATCTGCGGATGTCTGAAGGAATGAGTGATATGAGATGACTGACATCGAAATGCTGGCACAGAAAGCAGGGATCAAGGCGGCTCGGGCGGAGGCCGGCTTCTACGAAAAACCGGGGATCGACGAGATCCGTCACTCCGTAGACCATACGCTCCTGTCGTCCTCTTCTACGGAAGGAGACATCAAAAAACTTTGTGATGAAGCCCAAACCTACGGCTTCGCCGCTGTCTGTGTCCCCCCGCTCTGGGTCCCCTACGCCAGGAACTGCCTTGAGGGCAAATCCCAGAAGGTTGTCGCCGCCATCGCCTTTCCCCTGGGAACCCTTCCCGTTGAAGTAAAGGTCAACGAAATAGAGTGGGCACTCAAAAACGGCGCAGAAGAATTTGATGTGGTCGCCACCATATCCGACATTATCGACGAAGACAGGCAGGCCGTACGGGAAGAGTTCCGCGCTCTCCGGGAAGTTACATCGGGCAGGTGCCTCAAGATCATCATCGAGACACCGCTTCTGAACGACAGACAGAAGTTCCTTTGCGTCAATATCGCCGAACAGACCGGCGTCGACTACCTCAAGACCGGAACCGGCTTCGCCGGACCTGTCACGTTCTATGACGTGGCGTTCTTGAGAACCGTCGCCTCCGACAGCCTTCACGTCAAGGCTTCCGGAGGCATACGCACCCTCGTATCCGCCGGCATCCTTCGGGCCTTGGGCGCCGACCGTCTCGGGGCGTCCCAGTCTACGAACTTCCTTCCCTTGCCCGAGC
>JBKHBH010000051.1:0-14203 GCA_046542505.1 Thermovirgaceae bacterium
AAGCCCGCCACCAAAGAGGAAGGTCCGAAAACCCGGGCCTTCAGGCGCCACGAAAGGAGTCGCCGAGCCTGTTCCGGATAATGGGAAGCGAAGCGCGCAAAAAGGCTCCCCGGGAGGTCCTTTCCTTCCCCGGATGTGAAAAGCGACGTTGCCTCGGAAAGAAAGAGACCGCTCAAGGGGCTGCTCAAAAACGAAGCAAGGGCGAGATTGTCGTCCGGGTCGGCCATGGCCTTGAGGGCTGCCGCCACGTCCCTGACCTCACCCCGGCTGAAGTAGTTCCGGTTTCCCTCGAAGTAGACAGGAAAGTCCCTGCCCTCGATCAGGACCTCTTCAAGGGCCTCGTACTGGGTCCTCGTCGGGACGAGGATCGCCACGTCCCTGAACCGCAGCGGCCTGAGTCCGCCGCCGGCAGGATCCCAGATGGTTTTTCCGCCGGTCAGGGCATCGTCGAGAAATTCGGCCAGAGCTTCCAGGGATGTCCTGCGAAGTTCCTCGATCGGTACTGATTCTGAGCCTGCTCCAGGAACGGAGACGATGCAGCGGGTAACTGGAACAGTGCCCCCCTGGCGCTCTTTCCACCAGCTGTGGTGCGAAGGCGGAAAGAGGGGTTCATAGGGTCTGGGTATCCCTTCGGCGATCCTGTCGTTCCAGACTGACGAAAAAAGGCGGTTAACATGGTCCATGAGACCGCCGCGGCTTCTGAAAGAGGTTCCGAGAATGATTTCCTCGCCCTCGCTTTCTCGTCGAGCTTCCGAGAGGACTTTCCAGAAGATCAGCGGCTCGGCGTGGCGGAACCGATAGATGGATTGTTGCAGGTCACCCACCAGGAACAGGTCACATTCGTCGTCTTGTGAAATGGTCCGGATCATTCCGTACTGCAGGCCGTCGGTGTCCTGGAACTCGTCGACGAGGACGTGGCTGAAACGGCTCCGGTAGGAGGAATTCGTTTTTAGGGCAAGGGATGCGTACCGGATCAGATCGTCAAAGGTGAGAATTCCCCGGGCGTGATTCTGGCTGTCCCGAAACCGCCAGCAGACGGCGCAGGCTCCAAGAAGCAGTTTGCGCGCCCGCTCTTCCGACGCAAAAAACCCGTCGGAGACAAAACGGGCCACGCTCAGCCAATGGTCCCTGACGTTTCTGTAGGTGACACAGCGTTGCCCCGTCGCTTCCATGAGAATTGATTCGGCGGCTTTTTTGGCCCTGCCGTTATTGAGTGCGTACAGCGGTCCTTTCTCATCGAAAAGGGCCATGATGAAGCGGGGCAGGTCTTTTTCGTCGCCCCTTCGTTCCTTCCAGGTGTCTCTCAGTTCCCTCAGGCGTGAGGAAAACTTCGTCTTGTCCGTGTCGAGCCCGATTTCCGAATCAACGAAGGGAACGATGCGGTCCAGCCACAGCGAAAGGGCTTCCCTCCACTCCTTTTGGTACCTTTCCTGAAGGCTTGCGGCAACGTTTTCGTCGGCGGTTTCGGGTGAGACGCTCCAGGCCCAGATGTCTTCCGGGGTCAAGCCTCGACTTGCGAAATGGGAGATGAAGTCTCTGATGAAGGAGGTGATGCCCGAGGGGCCGAAAGTATTCAACAGGTCCAGGAAACTGTCGTCGCTGAAGGTTTTTTCGCCGCGGGAAGCCCACTCTCCCTTGAGGCCCTGAAGGAGTACGTCGAAATCGGTCCTGTCGAGTACGTGTTCCAGTTGCAGCCAGAAGGCGGTGTCTTCCGAACCGCTGATGACGCGTGCCTCCGGGTCAAGATCGAGGGCCAGGGCGTTTTCCTTGAGAACACGCATGGAAAAGGCATGAATCGTCGAGATGTATGCCTCGTCCAGGCGGTCCAGGGCCGGACGAAGCCTGTGCGAAAGGGACGGTTCCTCCACAAGAAGGCTCTCCATGAGCCTTTTGATCCGTTCGCGCATTTCCAGGGCCGCCTTTTCCGTGAAGGTGATGGTGAGAAGGGCGTCCACCGGGACGCCTTCGGCGGCCACGAGCCACAGGAAGCGCCAGGCCAGGGTGAGGGTCTTCCCCGTCCCGGCACCGGCGGTGACGACGACGAGTTTTTTGCCCGAGGTGACGGCCCGTATCTGATCCTCCTCCATGCGGACTGTTTCCTTCAGGTGTTTTGCAAGGATGCCGGGTTCATTCTGCTTCGCCATCACCGGAGCCTCCAGGTCTTTCGTCCATCCTGCAGAGTCCCCTGTATCCGCAGGTCGTGCATGCCTCTGATCCCCATTTCGGAGGAAATACTCCCGATAGAAGCCCCTGTGCCATTTCGTCGAGTTCCTTTCGCGCTTTTTCGAGCGATTCTTTTAGCATTTCCGGGGAAACCGCTTTTTTCCCGAAAAAGGGCGCCGTACTCCTTGTGAACCGACCCACCACCTTGCCGTCGCCGAGGCAGAGATACCCCCATCCGGAAAGGGGCGGGAAGCCCTCCCTGTCCATGACGAGGGCATAGGCGGGAAGCTGGAGACTCTTTCTGTAGGAGTCTGAAGAGCCTGATTTGTAGTCGATCAAGAGGGCCTCTGACTCGAGAATATCTAACCTGTCAAAGCGGCCCCTGAAGGTGACTCCGGAAAATGTCGCCGAAAGCTCTCCTTCGCGGACCTGGTTCCTGCGTCCTTCGCAAAGACCGCGCCCGTCGATCTCCTCCTGTTCCCTGCACAGGCGGAAAACCTGGTCACGAAGCCTGATGCCGTGGCGAAACAGGTAAGATCCCTCCCTCAGGAGTTCCGGGTACTTTTGCAGAACCGTTTTTTTCCAGATTCCGTCAACGATTTCCGTGAGGTTCCTTCCGGTTTTTTTCTTTTCCAGCCAGGCCTTGTTCCAGAGGTCATGGATCATACTTCCGGCCCTCGCAGCGTCAAAAAGGCCCGGGCGGGGCTCCTGCAGACCGAGAATCCTCATGGCGTAGTAGCGGAAAGGGCAGGTCCGCCAGAGGTCGATGTCACCGAGGTAGGCTGTCGGCGATGAGGCGGGGTCCCTTTTTTCGAGGCTCTGGATCTCTCCCGTGAGCCGGCGGGGGACAAGAGGCTTTTCGGCTTCTCGGACCTCCACGGGCCTGATTCGGGTCCCGCTGTTTTCAGGCAGCACATCCTTCATGGTAGTCCTGACGGGTTCGTCTTGCAGGGGAGTGATCCATGGGGCATCTCCTTCGCGGGCGTCGCGCAAAAATGGTGAAAGCTGCAGGGGGCGGCCCGAAGCGTCCTGGCGCGGACGGCTGACAATGGTCAGTTCGTCGCCGCAGGCAAGGATACGGCGGAACAATGCGTGTCGCTGTCTGCGAATTTCGGACAAAAGAGGCAGATGAAAGGCTCCGAGCTCAAGAGACGGATCCTGATGGAGAAGTTCTCTCTTTTCGTCCGGGAGGAGGGGCGATTGCCTGAGACGGCCGGGCCAGGCCGAAGCCAGTGCCCCGGCGAACACGAAAACCCGATGATGGGCCAGTACCGGCGGATTCCCGGAATACAGGGTCAGGCTTCCGGTTTTTCTCGCAGTCTGCCAGATGGTCGAACGTTCCGCCCACGCGCGCAAAAAGGCCATGGCCCTGTCTCCGGCGAGCTTCCGGCGTCCTGCAGGACCGATATCCGGCTCCGCCTCGCGCAGTTCGAGGGCTTTTTGTTCAAGCTCCCGCACGGCACCGCTCAACCGGCGGACTCCTTCGTCGAGGTCCGGTTCCTCCAGCACGAGATCAGAGAGGGCCCGGTCCCAGCCGCCGCGATGCATACCGTAAGGGGCTGTCATTGATTTGAAGGCTTCCAGGAGTTCCGCCGGAGTTCCACCTGATTCAACGGTCTCGATAAAAGACAGAAGGCCTTTGAAAACGGGCAGACTGTCGGGTCCTTCGGTGGCAAGAAAGTCTTCCCAGCCTTTTTTGCCTGAAGGAAGGGTCTCGATGGCGGTTCTGAAGGGGAAAGCGTGTCCCGTCAGGAATGGTTCCGTCAACAGCCGTGCCGTATCTTCGGCGGGAAAATCCCTCCGGTTGAGATCCCAGAGGCGGGAAGCCGTTTCCCACAGCGGTGTGGAGGAGACATTCGGGCCGTCGTCGACGAAACAGGGCACCTTGTACCTTTCGAGGATTTCCTCCGCCAGAAGGAGTCTGTTAGCATCCACGGCGATCGCCGTATCACCCCATCCCGGGAACGGGCCCGCCGCTTCGGCAAAAGGACCCTCCGCCTTTTCCCACAGGACGAGATTCCGCACCAGGTGCTCGATTTCCAGTCTCTGGTCGCCCGACTCAAGTTCAAGCACGCAAAGCGGCCGATGGCATTTGAAGACGGGGATCTCTTCAAGGACTGTCTCGAGCTGTTGGGACGCGTTGTGGATGTCCAACCCTGTCGCCGGTGTCAGGACGAGGAGTCGGGCCCCCGCATCATGAAGGCATCGCAGAAGGAGGAGCTGGCCGTGGGTGAAACTCAAAAACCCTGTAAAGACAAAGGATGCCGAACTGAGCCAGGAGAAGGCTTCTTTTGGGTGGTCCTCCACCATCCTGCGAATGACCGTTGCCGCCTGGGCGCTGTCGAAAAGCCCTTCCGATTCGAGGTACGCGGCGTACCGATGATACAAACGGCAGAGAAGACGGTCGGGATTACCGTCCTCGGGACAGGCTTCACCTGATTCGCATCCCTCGCACCCGACGGAGGCGGCCACGTGTTCCGGGAGCACTTCCTCCCGGAGGAGTTCCCGCAGCGTTTCACCCAGGATCGAGATGAACCCCGGTCTGGCTATCGCCGGAGGAAGATTCTCCGGGCTGAGGTTTTCCAGGACTTCTTCAAGGATGTGTCCTACGATAAGCCAGTGATCCGGGGGGGCGATCTGCCGCCTCGGGGACAGGCCCCGCGAATCCATACGGGCTGCGGCCTCGCGATAAAGTTCTTCCCAGCGGAGAATCTGGGGTTCTCCGCCGCCGAAGGTCCCTTCGCCGACAAGAACGTCCCTCAGCCATCGGCGGTCTCCCGTACCGGGAACCACAAAATATTGCCGGCGCTCCCTTACGTCTGCGGCTTCCCGTAAAAGAGGCACCAGTTCCCGGGCAAACTGGTATTCAAAGATCCGTACCGGCATGGCGACCCTCCAGCGTCGTTCTCGTAACTATATTACACGCTGGAGGGCACGATCGCCGTACCGCCAAAACG
Source organism: Thermovirgaceae bacterium (assembly GCA_046542505.1). Classification (GTDB taxonomy): domain Bacteria; phylum Synergistota; class Synergistia; order Synergistales; family Thermovirgaceae; genus UBA1876. The sequence goes on from JBKHBH010000051.1 coordinate 5,121, forward strand.
CCTTTTCACGGAACGGATCGGGCGAATCCTACCGATATCCTTCGAAAGGTCCCCGCCAGCGGACATCGAAGGGTGTTGGCTCTCCGCCGCTGTTCCACCAATTGCCCGCAGGCGCCGGCTGTTCCGGTCCCCTGGAAAACATCGCTGCCCTGGAGTCCTGCCATACCTCTGCCTGTCTTTTCTCTCTCATGATGAATCCTCCCCTGTTCTCCGGCGCCTTTCCTGAAGCACGCCTGTCACTCCGGCTTTCTCGCGCGAACCTAAAGAAATAAAAAAGCCGGGACCCTTTTGAAGGATCCCGGCTCCTGGCCCGAAGGTATGCGGCGTCTATGTGACGGCCGCCCCAGGAGGGGACCCACACGGGATAAGTACAAGAAGAATAATGGCGAGAATCACAGAAGATCGAAGCACCGTGCACCCCTCCTTTTTGCATGCCGACAGCCTGCTACAGGTTTTGCCGGAAGATTTTCACGATATTTTACGTCAGTGAAGAATGGCTGTCAAAATGTGTACGTTATACATATCTCCCGGCCGTCGTTTCAGAGAAGCGGCTGTCTGCTAAGATAGAGAAACGGTAGAACACACAAAAATCGGGAGAGTTGATCATGAGGACATATGGATGTCTGGCGGCTTTTGCAGCCGCTTTCATGTCGGTGGGACCGGCATCCGCGGGGCAGTGGCACGAGATGATGTTCACAAGATGGATGGGCCCGTGGATGTGGGTGTTCTGGGTAGTCGTGATCGCCCTTGTCATCTTTTTTGTGGCCAGGCGGGCGGAGACGCCCGAGGGCGGTCTGGAAGAGCCCCTGGAAATCCTCCGCCGAAGACTCGCGAAAGGGGAAATAACCGAAGAGGAATTCGACCGGCTGAAAAAGAAGATCGAAACCTAGGGATGGTATCAAAAGGATCTTGACTGGGAGGAGCGCGTCGTGAGGCGATCGATTCAGGTTTTCGAAAATGCGGAATTGCTCGTGGAGACACTGGCAGGAGAATGTGCTTCTCTGCTTGCCGGAGGAGGGACAGCGGTTTTCGGCGGAGGGGGCGTCCCTTTTGCCGTGTGCGCCGCCCTGGCAAGCCGGGCAAACCTTCCCTGGCGCATGATCCAGGTTTTTCCCGCCGATGAGACGTTTTCGCCCAAGGGGCACCCTGAGAGGAATGAAACACGACTGAGGCAGCTGTTATCCGGCAGGTCATGCCTGATCCAGTCCTTCCCCACCGGCCTTGACCCGGAGAGGGCGGCACGGGAAATGCAGAAATACGTCCGTCATGTCATTCCTTTTGACGTGGTGATACTGGAACTCGGCGCCGGCGGGCGGATGGGTTCTCTCACTCCGGGGTCGTCCGTGCTCGAGTCACAGGATCTTGTAGATGTTCAGGAAGCAGCGGGAAGAAACGATCGAGACAGGCTTGTCTTGACGCCCAGAGCGTTGAGTGCTTCGGAGAAACTTGTCCTCTGCGCGACTGGACCAGAGGCCAAAGAGCCGCTTCGGGATATTGCAGAAGGAGCGGAACTGCCACCGACGCTTCTGCATCCTCTCCAGCCTGTGGCTCTTTACGCCGACGGGGAAGCCGCCGCGGAGCTTTATCTCTAGGTCTTCTGTCAGTTGTTCAGTTGTTGCCGATGTGCTGCGCCAGGGCTTCTTCGAAAAGCGTACGTTGGGTATAGTGAACCGTTTCGATCCCGAGGGATTTCGCCATCTGTACGTGTTCGAGGGTATCGTCCACGAAAAGGGCCTCACCGGGGGAAACGCACAGGCGGTCGAGAAGACTTTTGTAAGCGTCGGTTTCGAACTTGCTCACACCGAAGTTGTAGCTGTTCTGGATGATATCGAACAGTTCATAAAAGTGGTTTTCCCCGTTAAGCTCGTCCAGCCAGTTAGTCTGGTCGCTCAGAATGGCTGTCCGAAGGCTTTTTGCCCGGAGGGATCTTACGTGTTCAAGCATCCATGGCCTGATGACGAAGCGCTGGAGTATTTCCTCCCGAAGGACTTCATCGGGGAGGGTTATACCCGTTTCCCTCCTGAAAGCTCTCCAGAATTCCTCTTCGGGCACTTTGCCGGTAAGATAGCCCGTTTCATGGACAAGGCGCCGGCCCGTCCGGAAAGTGTTTTCGGGGTCGAGGCCGTTGTTTTTGCCGATGGCCCTGAGGCCAAGACTGAAACCTTCCTCCGCCAGTACGCCGCCGAAGTCGAAGATGACTGCGCGAAGACGGTTTCGTTTTCCGTGCGTGTTCAAGAGGATCACTCCTTTGTGGGTTTTATCAAATATAGTGTACCTTGAAGCCGCATGGTATAAGTATCCCGGGCGAAAAGGACGGAAATGTTCTGGCCGTTTATTCCGGGGGGCTTTGAAGATGAGGGATGAAAAGAAACAGACAGTGGATGTGTCGAAGACATTGCGTTACAGGTGGGTCGTATGGGGAGTCATGGCCCTGGCCTACATGGTGGTCTTCTTTCACCGCCTCGCCGCAGGCGTTGTCAGGGGGGACCTTATCTCGGCCTTCGATCTTTCTTCGACGGCTTTTGGCCACCTGGCTTCCACATATTCTTATGCCTATCTGATCATGCAGATTCCGGTGGGGCTTCTCGCCGATTCTCTGGGTGCCAGGCTGACGGTGACTTTCGGGATGGCCCTGGCTGGGGCAGGATCGCTTCTTTTCGGATATGCCTCCACAGCTTTCTGGCTTTTTGCAGGACGCTTCGCCGTGGGGATCGGCGTCTCCACTGTGTTCGTCTGTATCCTGAAAGTCCTGTCACGATGGTATCGTGAAAACGAGTTCGCCACCATGTCAGGGCTGACCAATTCCATCGGGAATCTCGGGGGCTACATGGCCCAGACACCACTGGCCCTGATGGTGGCAGCCATCACATGGCGGCACACTTTCGGAGCCATAGGAGTCTTGTCCTTTCTTCTGGCGGCATCCTGTTACGTTTTTATACGAAACAGGCCCGAGTCCATGGGGCTCCCTCCTCTCGAGACACCATCGGAGCAGGAGGAACTGCCGACAGAAAACCTGTTGGGCGGCATCCTGGAAATTCTCCGGTATCCCCTCATGTGGCCGGGGCTCGTCTTCATCCCTCTGTTTATGGGCGCGGTGCTCGCTTTGACAGGTGCCTGGGGTGTGCCCTTTCTGATGGATGTTTACGGCATGGCTGCCCGGAAGGCATCGGGCATCGTTTCGGCGGCGGTGATCGGGGCGATTCTCGGCGGGCTCCTGCTGGGAAGGATTTCAGACCGTCTCGGGCGGCGGAAACCTCCAATGATCACTGCAGGGTTCATCTACGTCCTGTGCTGGGGGCTTTTGGTGCTTCTTACCTCCCGTCAGGTTCCGTCGAGCGTGCTGGTCGTCCTCTTTTTCAGTCTGGGGTTTTCGTCCATGTCATTCGTCATCTCCCTGGCAATCACCAAGGAAATCAATCATCCGGAAAAAACGGGCGTAGCCTTGTCGATCCAGAACATGACGACGTTCATGGGAATAGCGGTTTTCCCTCCGTTCATGGGAGCCGTCATCGACATATCGGCGAGGCTCCCCGAATGGATGGCCTACAGGCGTGCCTTTCTCATTTGCCTTGTCGCATCGGTCATCGGCCTTGGCCTGGCCTTTTGCATGAAAGAGACCCGGTGCCGCAACATCTACGCCGAACTCAGGCGACCGAAAAAGTGACCGGTCCCCTACAGCGTTTCCTCTCTTTGGTACGTAAAGGTCCTTCCCTCAAAAGACTCGGGATCAAGGCGGCTTCTGATGGTGATCTTGTCCTCTTCCTGGATGATGCGGTCCAGCGTCAGGGGGAAGGGGAATTCTCCGAGATCGATGATGGGCTGGATCCTGGAAACAGCCCGATCTGCCAGTCCATCGGGGACATTGACCCTGTTGACTCTGATCGTGTAGTCGTCGAGCCAGATTTCCCTGCCTCGACGAATGTCGAAGTGGCCATCTATTTCCAGAAGAATATCCAGCCTGAAGATAAACCGCGCCAGGTAGTATCCCCGGGCGTAGATCCCGCCGTTGCGGAAGTCCAGGGAAAGGTCGTGCCAGTGTTCGTCGTCGTCGCCGATCTGCTTGACCAAAAGCGCCTGGTTGACGTCCTCCTCGAGTATCCTGGCCACCGCCTTGACCGAAAGCATTTCCTCCACGTCGGGCCCCTCTTCGTCCCACGTTGAGGGGGGCGTGAAAATGACCTCGCAGGCGTCGATCTTCAGACGGTCAATGCGGACTTCGTCCATTACGCAGCCTTTCAGGTCGAGATAGATGCGACGCACCCGGCCGTTTTCGTCAGGGTCGCCGTCCAGGATCATTTCCGCCGACTCTGGTTTCAGGCCTGTGACAAAGGCGTCAAAGAGTATTTCTGCCGCATTGAATTTATCGTCGCTTGCTTGAGCGGAAAAGGCCGGGCCGGAAAAAACCGTTATGATAACGAAGAAAAAAGCCAGCCAGAATGAAATTCCCTTTGCGGACATGTCTATACCCCCGGATTCGTAAATTGCCCCTGGATTCATGCCGCATTGATAATACCATCAATCTTATCTTGGAGAACCCGCAAACTTGTCCTGAGTGCTAGACTTTCCTCATGAAGAACAAGAACTTCACGCTCGACACGAATTCCGAACTCCGAAAGCGGGCCGCACGACTGGCAGCCGAAGGAGAAACGTTTTGCGCGCGACGTGCCTGGTGTGACCTGGCGGAGGAGGCGGCTTCCCGCAGAGACTGGGTCCTGGCGGAATATGCCTATAAACGTGGATTGGGGTTACGGACGCTGTGGTGAGAAAACTTTCCGGTTACAGCCGGCCTCCTGCCCTGTACCGGGCAGCCCGAGGTGAGCTTGTCAGGGGCGATTTCCTCTTTCGGCCGAACCGTTTTGCAGTGATCTGCGAAACGCCCGGCGGGCCTATCCGGGCCTACCTACCGAACCCCGGCAGACTCCGGGAACTGCTCCTCCCGGGTGCTGTGCTCTTGCTGGAGAAGACCCAAAGAAAGGGAAAGCGGACCACTGAATATACCGCCGTTGCCGCTGAAACCGCCCGAGGCCCTGTCATGCTTCATACCCACAGGACGAACGACGCAGCGGAGCACCTGTTGCGGGAAGGCCTTGTCCCCGGGTGGGAGGACCTGTCCGTCCTCCGGCGCGAGGCGGCCTTTGGCGGAAGCCGTTTCGATTTTCTTCTGGATACGCCCGAAGGCCCTGTCCCTGCGGAGGTGAAATCCTGCACGCTCTTTGGAAAGAGAATGGCCATGTTTCCCGACGCGCCCTCCCTGCGGGCAACCCGGCATGTCCTTCACCTGGCGGAGATGAAAGGACCAGGCCTGAAACCCAAGGTCCTGTTTCTTGTCCAGTCGGGTTTGATGGAGTTCTTTCTTCCCGACTTTCACACCGACTTCGAGTTTTCCAGAACCCTTTTCAATTCCAGAAACGATATCGACATCAAGGCCGTCGGCGTCGAATGGAATGACGACCTCGAGATGCCTGCCAGGGCACGGGAACTCGAGATCCCCTGGCAGATTTACGAAAAACACGGGATCGACGGCGGGTGCTATCTGCTCATCCTGAAGCTCGACGAAGAAATCCGAATCGGTGTTGGTGCCCTTGGGCAGATCGATTTCGCGTCCGGGTATTATTGCTACGTCGGGTCGGCAATAAGGAACCTGAAGGCCCGGATGTCGAGACATCTCCGGCGCCGGAAGAATTTCCACTGGCATGTCGACTACCTGAGAGAGCATTGCGATGTAGTGGTCTGCCTGCCGGTCAGATCGGCGGATCCTCTCGAGTGCGACCTTGCCGGTGCCGTAGGTGCCATCGCCGGGTCCTCCACGTCTTGCTTCGGCTCTTCCGATTGCACCTGTCCCTCGCACCTGTTTTACTTTTCAGCAAATCCATTGAATAATCCGGGATTTATCGACATCCTTCTGGATTTCCGAATCGACAGACTTCTTGAATGAAGGCCGGTAGCGACCAAAAAGGGGGACCTTGACTCTTGTTGGTAATGTGGTAATATAGCCACATACGCAAAAAGGAGGGGCGGCATGACGCTTACAGAAAAAAAGGTCAGGATTTTCAAGGCCATGGCTCACCCTGTCCGGCTTTCCATCGTTGAAAGACTCGCCGAAGGGGAACGTTGCGTCTGCGATATCGCGGAATGGTTCGATTGCGACAGGACGACCATCAGCAAACACCTTTCGATCCTGAAAAACACCGGCGTCATAATCGACCGCAAGGAAGGCCTCAACGTGCACTATTCGCTTCACGCCACATGCCTGATTCCCCTTCTTGAATGTCTGGAAGGTACCTTGCGGGAAGATGTCCGGAAGGAATACGAAAGTTGCTGTGGCGTACAAGATCAATAGCCTCAGATACCGGGAGGGAAGGGTAATGCATAAGATCCAGATCCTGGGCACAGGGTGCCCGAAATGTAAAAAGCTTGCTGAAACAGCGGAAAATGCCGCCGAACAAGCCGGCATGGAATACGAGATCGTCAAGGTGACCGACATCAACCAGATCATGGATTTTGGTGTCATCATGACGCCGGGACTGGCACTGGACGGGAAGGTCCTGTTCACCGGGAAGGTGCCTTCCGTTGACGAAGTTGTAAAACACCTGAAAAAGGCCGCGGGGAACTGAGCGGACATATATTCCATGAAGGGAATTTGTGAACGGTGAGCGATAAAAGGAAGCTTTTCTGGCTTGCGGCGGCCTTTGTCCTGTTTTACTACATGCCAGCCGGAAACAACCGCGTCCAGTCAGGGGCCGTCGAGGCCGTGGCGATGATGCACGAATATGCCCGGGAACATGTCCTGTTGTGCCTCGTGCCTGCATTCTTCATTGCAGGGGCAATAAGCGTTTTTGTGAGCGCCCAGTCGGTGATGAAATACCTGGGCGGACAGGCCCACAAGGTCGTTGCCTATTCGGTTGCCGCCGTATCGGGAACGGTGCTTGCCGTCTGCTCCTGCACGGTACTGCCCCTGTTTGCCGGAATTTACAAGCGGGGAGCAGGGCTCGGCCCGGCCACGGCCTTTCTGTACTCCGGTCCAGCCATTAATGTTCTGGCCATCATCCTGACGGCGCGGATTCTGGGCGTTCAGCTCGGGATCGCCAGGGCTGTGGGCGCCATCGTTTTCAGCGTTCTGATCGGGAGTGCCATGGCTTTTCTGTTCAACCGGGAAGAAGCCGAGCGGCAGGGAAACTTTGCAGGATCGGAAGATGACATTGATGAAAGACCCCTCTGGCAGACGGTGTGGCACATGGCCTCCATGGTGGTTTTTCTGGTCTTTGCCAACTGGGCGGCTCCGAAGGAACCCACCGGCTTGTGGTCGACTTTGTACGACATCAAGTGGTACCTGGCGGGAGCAGCATTTTTGAGCGTGGTCCTGTCGACCTTCAAATGGTTTAACAGCGAAGAGAGAATGTCCTGGTTTGAATCGACCAAAAGCTATGCCCTGCAGGTGATGCCCCTTCTGTTCGCAGGAGTTCTCGTGGCCGGGTTCCTGCTTGGTCGCCCAGGAGAAGAGGCGCTCATACCTTCGAGGTTCGTCGCCTCCCTTGTTGGGGGTAACGGACTCTTCGCCAATTTTTTTGCTTCCCTCGCGGGGGCCTTCATGTATTTCGCGACGTTGACGGAAGTGCCCATTCTGCAGGGGCTCATTGGATCCGGGATGGGGCAGGGACCTGCCCTCGCTCTTCTTCTGGCCGGGCCGGCCCTTTCATTGCCCAACATGCTGGTTATCCGCGGAGTTTTGGGGACGAAAAAAACACTGGCCTACGTGGGTCTCGTGGTGGCCATGTCCACTGCGGCGGGCCTGGTCTATGGAACCTTTGCGTGACAGGGGAAGGAAGGTCGAGGGATATGACTGAAAAAATACGGGTGCTGTTTCTGTGCACGGGAAACTCCTGCCGGAGCCAGATGGCTGAAGGATGGGCGAAGGCGCTCAAGGATGACGAAATCGATGCTTTTTCCGCGGGGACAAGGCCCGCGGGGATCAACCCGAAGGCGATCCAGGTCATGGCCGAGGCGGGGGTGGACATGGCGGGGCAACAGAGCACCCATGTGGAAGAATACCTCGACGGGCAATTCGACGTGGTCATCACTCTTTGCGGTGACGCGAGGGACACCTGCCCGGTGTTTCCGGGAGCCGTCAGGGTGATCCATCGAGGTTTCGACGACCCGGCCCGGGCTGAAGGCACAAAGGAAGAAATCCTGGAGGTTTTCAGGCGCGTGAGGGACGAGATCCGGGATTTTGTGTCCGCCATGCCTGGAAACCTGATGGAGTGATCAGGGGGAAAGATCATGAGCACCGTCAGGGTGACCTCGAATTACTGGCTTGACCGGCTCAGACGAAAAAGCGATGGTTTCAGGATAGAAGTTCAAACGAACATCGTCGGCTGATGAATGGCTTACAGGGGCCCGGCGGGCCTTCCCGAACCTCCAGGTGGCAAGGATATCGCGCAGTACGAGGTTTTTCACGTGGCCGGCGAAAGGCTGACATGCTGGATCCATAAGGAAGCGTTAAAGATATTCCGCGAACAGGGGCCGCTACCCGATGGGGCATATCTGTTTTTTGCGGAAGGAGCGGGACGACTGCGCCTTTTCTTTGAAGACGGGCTTCCATGAAAAAGGAGAAACGCGGGGAAAAGAGTGTGAAGAAACGTGAAGGAGGAATGTACCTATGGGGTTTTTGAAAAAATGGTATCCCGAGTTTACGGACAGGCTGGATGAGATCGACTCGCTCAGGGAAGAAAAGGGGATCCTTGACGAAAAAACCTATCAATTCATCTGTCTTGCATTGGCCATAAGAGGGCGATCGGCTCCCTGCCTCAGGAAGCATTTTCTCGGGGCTCTCGAAGCTGGAGCGACCATGGAGGAAGTGTCCCATGTGGTTGCCCTGACCATGAGAGAGGCCGCGGGGAACGATGATTGCTGGATTCACGACGTTATCGGCGATGAAAGGGAACTGATGCGGCAGGCATCCTCAGACTGCTGCTGCAGCCGATAGGAACGAGCTCTTCGTATTTGAAAGCGCCCGCCTTCAGGCGGGCGCTTTTTTGGTTTGCCCAGCGTGGAGAGTCCATCCGGCCTGCTGGAAGAAGCAGGTG
>JBKHBH010000052.1:0-14184 GCA_046542505.1 Thermovirgaceae bacterium
CACGGCAGCGCTCAATCCCGCCGGCCCGCCGCCGATGACCATCACTTCCGTCTCGACCACGGTCCTCACCGCCCTTTTCCTTCCGCGTCAAGGGGCACGACTCCCTTGCCCCGCTGGGTCTCCACGTGCATCCCCTCTTTCAGAGGCGTCACGCAGGTCCGCACGTTGGGTACCCCGTCAACCACCATGAAACAGGAGGAACACTTGCCGATGGCGCAAAAAAACCCCCGCGTCTGATACCTGATCGGCGTCTTTCGATACACCTTCACACCGTTCGCGTGAAGCGCCGCCGCAATGGGCTCGCCCTCGTACCCCTCAAGCTGCTTCCCGTCAAAGGAAAAGGTCACCCGCCGCCCATGATGAAATTCCAGTATCGGATGTTCTTCAATGAGCTTCATTCACCGCTTCCCTCCCTGCTAAAAGCTAAAAATGGTGGCTATAAAGTCACTTGAAAAACCGGAATGCTGGTTCTCTCCCCTCCTGCAATATTGTGTTCCGTACCTTGTATTATTTTTCACTATTGGCCTTGCACCCCTCACCTAATGAACAACAGTACATATCATACTACAGCCATATAAAATATTACTTACACCACGCCATGTGACAAAGGTGTCCTTCGGCTCCTTTACAAGCCGTCATTGTTTACAGCTTCCCGGAAGGCGGGGCGTCATCCTGTCCGAATTTCCGATGTCCGGGCCACGGAAATAGCGGGCTCCGAGAACCAGAGGGGAAACAGCCTCTTTTTTACGGGAACAGCCGATCATGGCCACTGTAAGGCCGGAAATGGGTCTTTCCTCCCAGGAAAGGGCTTTTACCACCGACTGCGAAAGGACAGGAAAAGCTCTTATGCTCTCTCCGACAAAAACTGTAGTTTTAAGATTCTTTTCGCCTAGCGTTGAAAGGAGATCCGCAGGAGATAAGAACGTACTGTCTAGGACCTTTTCCACCAGGCCATTCGAGCGACGGAATATCGCAGCGAACACGCTATCGGATCGCGCCCGCAGAACGGGAACGACGGTAAGGCTATCGAAAAGGAAAGGATATGCCATGGCAAAAAGCGTCGAAACTCCCACAACAGGTTTGCCCAAGGCGTATGCTAGGCCGGTCATGTAGGAAAGGCCGACCCGTATTCCGGTGAAATAACCGGGACCGGTCGTTATGGCGAAGATGTCAACATTCCGGATGTCCCGGGCGGATTCGGTGAGCAGGTTCTGGAAAAGGGCGGGAAGTCGGGCCGATTGACGTCGGCCGAGATCAAGGGTTAATTCGCCGACGGCCCGTCGTGTTTCGACAAGCCCCATTGATGTCCACCCGGTGCTGCAGTCAAGCCCCAAAACCAATGTCATCAGAGGATACTCCAGTATGTTTTCATGTGTTTCATGCATTCGGTCAGACGATCACAGGCTTTCCCCCCCCGGCATCGAAAGGAAAGAAAAAAAGACATATTCCCCGGTTCCTCCTTCACTGTGCCGGAATTATCATTTCGACGGAAGTCTATTTGCCACACATCGTCTCCCGGCGGTTGCCTCCAGCGTTCTCCCCACTCGACAATGATAATGAATCCCGCATCGAGATAATCGAAAAGACCGATTTCGTAGCCGTCTGTTACCTGGAGCCTGTAGAGATCGGCATGTGCAATGGGTACGTGGCCTTCGTATTCGTTGACCAGAGTGAACGACGGGCTTCTGACCGAGGTTATGTCGAAATGCGAGGCAAATCCCCTCGTAAAAACGGTTTTGCCGCTGCCGAGCTCACCCGATAGAAGAATGCACAATCCCGGGAAGGCAAAAGGAGCCGTTTCCCTTCCCAGTTCCCAAGTGTCTTTCTCGGCTTTTGATTCGACGCTGAATACCGGAGGGGCTGCCCTTTCAATGTTTTCTTTCATTGCATTCTCCCGGAAGGGTGATTCCCAAAAGAATCTCTCAGATTTTTGAGGCATTTCGGGATCCCATCGGCTATCTCCGTCGCCAGGAGGCCGTCGATGCCTTTTTCGTTGCCCTGGATGGCTCCTGTTTTCGAGTGAACGAAGGCAGCGAGAACCGCAGCATCGAAGGGATCCATGCCGGAAGCGAGCATCGCACCGATTACACCGCTCAGGACATCGCCGGAACCGGGAACGGAGAGACAGGGATGATCTTCGCCGATGACGGCTTTTCTCTTGCCGGAGCCTATGACTGTTCCTGCACCCTTGAGAACCACCGTTCCCCATCGCCTTGCAAGGATCTCTGCCGTTAGAAGCCTTTGAGTGGCCACTTCACCGGTTTTTATGCCTGCAAGCCCTGCGGCCTCACCTTCGTGGGGTGTCAGTATTGTGTCCTCCCGCTTCCCCAGGGATTCCTTCATGTCAGCAAGACAACGAAGGGCATCGGCATCCAGACAGGTCGGCAATTTCCCTGATTCCCAAATTCTCCTGACGAGTCCACAGGTTGCCTCCGACTTTGCCAATCCCGGTCCGACGACGATTGCTGATGCCTTTTGCCCCCATTGATCTATGGCATTGTCGTAAGCCTCTGGCAACAGAAAACCGTCACGTGAAGGAGCTCTGTAAATGATCGCTTCCGGCAGGGAATCCAAAGCTTTCGGGAAGACATTTTCAGGTGTCACGAGTATCACAACGCCTGCGCCAGCGCGCAGGGCACCCCGGGCGGCGAGCAGGGGGGCACCTCCGTAGAGGCGAGATCCACCGAAGACAAGGACGGTTCCACGCTTGCCCTTGTGAGTGAAGCTGTCCCTTTGAGGCAGAAGGGAGAATGCGCGATCTTCATCGACAAGAAATGACCTGGTTCCCAATGGAAGGATCTTCGAGGGAGAGACGCCTATATGACCTGTTTCTATGTGTCCGGAGTAGTCACGCCCGGGCATGACGAAAAGGCCTGTTTTGGGTGCGAGGAAAGTAACCGTCGATAGAGCCCTGATCGCGATGCCAGGTACTTCTCCAGTGGATGCGTCGACTCCGCTCGGGACGTCAAGGGCGGTCACCGGCTTTCGTGAGTTGTTGAAAAGTGAAATAATGCGTTTGATTTCACCCCTCGGGGCGCCTTTTGTTCCTGTTCCAAGGAGAGCGTCGACGAGAAGTTCGGCCGAATCCAGAAGCTTTGTCACTGCTTTGTCTGAAAGATCTTTCGTGTTTTCCCTTCGAAGGCCTAATCGATTGACGATGGACAATTGCTCAGCCGGGCATCCTGACATATTGTCGTAATGCCCGGTCATGAGGAGTATAGGTTCGATATCGTGAAGAAAAAGATGTCGGGCGAGTGCCAGCCCATCTCCACCATTATTGCCTCCGCCGCAGGCGATAATGACCCTTGGGATTTTGCCGTAAAAGCCAAGAATGTGTGCGGCAGCCGAACGGGCGGCGTTCTCCATTAATACACCGCCGGGAATCATGAGTTCCTCCATGGCTTTCTGGTCGGCCTTACGCACTTCGGATGCGTCGTAAAGGAACAAGGCTATTCCCCCTCAAGAATGACGACGGCGATGGCATATTCGCCGTCGTGGCTGAGGGAAACATGGGCTTTTTGTGCCCCGAGCTCTTCCAGCAGGATGTCTGCCGGCGTTTCCCACAACAGGACAGGGCCATCAGTGGTGCGTTCAATCCAGATGTTTTTCAGTCCAACCTTGCCGATACCCCATCCACCGGCCTTCGCAAAGGCCTCTTTGGCGGCGAAAGACGCCGCAAGGTGCTGCGACGGGTTATTTCGGCTTTTCGCGTAGGCCCTTTCCTTTTCGGAGAAAACGCGCTCCTCGAATCCGGGTCGAAGGAGGCTGGCGGCAATTCTCGAAATATTGCAGAGATCAATTCCGACTCCCTTGATCATGAGGGCCTCCCTGGACAAAAGACAAAAAAGCTGGGAAATATTATACATGACGAGATAAGCATGGGAAAATCGATATCGCTGTCGGAAACAAGAAAAGACGCCCCTCCACGGGGCGCCTTTTTTTGACTGAATGGTGGGTGGTGCAGGACTCGAACCTGCGACCTCTTCCGCGTCAAGGAAGCGTTCTTCCTCTGAACTAACCACCCGGGCGCAATGCATTTTACCCGCCTCCGATTTGGTTGTCAACAGTGCGTAACCATTCATACATACCGATGGCTGCTGCCGTCGCAACATTCAGGGAACCCGTCGTCCCGCGCATCGGAATTTTGATCGTCTCGTCGCAGGCTTTTCTGACTGGGTTCGTCAATCCTTTTTCCTCGCTTCCCGCAACGAGTGCAAGTCGTTCGGGTAAACGGGCTCCGTCAAGACGCACCGCCGCATGGTGATCAAGTCCGAAGACCCATATACGGGAGGCTTTCAATCGGCTGATGGCGTCGCTCACACTGTTGATCCCGTAAAGTGGAAGGCGCCCCGCCGCTCCTGAGCTGGTCTTCAGGACCGTGCCAGTCGGCAATGCCGAACGCCATTTTGGAAAAAGGATTCCGGAAGCTCCGAAGATTTCGGCGGAGCGGATGGCGGCGCCGAAGTTCCCGGGATCCTTTATTCTGTCAAGTAGCAGATACAGCACGGGGCCATGAGTTTCCCGTGGCCCTCTCTCGAGATCTTCAATGCGGAGCAGGTCCACAGGCGCAATTCGGGCGGCGATACCCTGGTGCCCGGCACTTGTGCATTCCTTGTCCAGAAAGGCCCTCGGCACGGTTTTGAAGGGAATTTTTTCCCTTCTGCAGGCCTCGAGAATCCCAAAGATGTCCTCCTTGCGTCTGCCGTCAGCGATGTAGACGGCAAGGCATTTTCCCGGAGAATCTTCCAGGAGACTTCTGACGGCGTGTTTTCCGTAGCAAAGCTCATCAGTTCCGTTTTCGCCGCCGCCTGGCTGTGTCTCGTTTTCCCGAAACTTTTTCTGTTTTTTCATGCTTGCGCAAATCCCCCATTTCCTCGAGGTATTGTCGCAGGTAAGTGCCCGTGTACGACCTGTTGTGAGATAGGATTGCTTCCGGTGATCCAGATGCGACGATCGTCCCTCCCTTTTCACCGCCCTCGGGGCCAAGATCAATGAGGTGATCGCAGGATGCAAGGACATCGAGGTTGTGCTCTATCACAACGACGGTGTTTCCCTGGTCGACGAGTTTTTGCAGCAGGGTGATCAGTTTACGGACATCCGTATAGTGCAGGCCAGTCGTGGGCTCATCCAAAAGATACAGGCTGTTTCCCAGGTATTTTTTCGCCAGTTCCGTCGAGAGTTTGACTCTTTGGGCTTCTCCTCCGCTTAGTGTCGGTGCCGGCTGACCCAGTCTGATGTATCCAAGCCCGGCTTCTTCTATGACGCGGAGCTTCCTGACGATCTTCGGCTGATCGGAAAAAAATTCTCGTGCTTCATTTACGGTCATATCGAGAATGTCCGCTATGGTCTTCCCCTTGAAGTGGATATCTAGAGTTTCCTGATTGTACCTGGAACCGCCGCAGACATCACATTTGACGTATACATCGGGCATGAAAAGCATTGAAATTTTTACTTCTCCCTCTCCCTTGCACGCCTCGCAGCGCCCGCCCCTGACATTGAAACTGAATCTTCCGGGGCTGTAGCCCCTGACCCGTGATTCCGGCAGTTGCGAGTACAGTTCGCGGATCGGCGTGAAAACGCCTGTATACGTAGCCGGGTTCGACCGTGGTGTCCTGCCGATGGGACTCTGGTCTATCATGACCACGTTCATGCGGCCTGTCCACCCGTCTATCGCGATATCCCCGTGATTCCCGGCCCGCTCACGATAATTTTTATCAATTTTCCGCCGAAGCCCCTTGTAGAGGATTTCGTGCATGAGCGTGCTTTTTCCCGAGCCGGAAACGCCGCTGATGCAAACGAAAAGTCCCGTCGGGATGTCAACGTCGATATTCTTGAGGTTATTTTCCGCTGCTTTACGTATTCCAATACGGCCGGAAGGTTTCCTCTTGCTTTTCGACAGGACGATTCCTGACATTTTGCCCTGTAAATGGGGCCCCGAAAGAGTTGCTGCCGCCGGAAGTTTCGACGGGGGTGACGAAGCGATGATTTCTCCGCCAAGCTCCCCTGCGCCCGGTCCCAGTTCAATGATATGATCGGCTTGCAACATGGTTTCCCGGTCATGTTCGACAACGATGACCGAGTTTTCAAGGTCGCGAATCGTTTCGAGGGTGTTCAGCAATCTTGCTGTATCCCTGGCATGTAAGCCGATGGTCGGCTCGTCGAGCACATAGAGGACACCGGTCAGCTTCGAACCGAGTTGCGTCGCCAACCGGATGCGCTGGCTCTCTCCGGCACTTAGCGTGTCGGCTCTCCGTGAAAGCGTCAGGTACCCGACACCCACGTCGACCATGAAGGAAAGTCTTTTCCGGATTTCTCGAACGACGGGAGCGCAGATATCCATTTGGCCCCCTGGAAGGTTGAGTTTTTCGAATATACCGGGCAGTTCTTCTACGGCGGCAGTAATTATATCGGCGATCCCTATGTCGCCTATGCGGACCGAAAGGGCCTCGGGACGAAGCCTCATGCCCCTGCACGTCTTGCAGATGTCCTCGTTCCGGTATCCCGAAAGCTCGTTTTTTACGGCTTCCGACTCCGTTTCGCGCCAGCGGGTTTCCAGCCACGGCAGAAGGCCCTCGTACCGGCCCGTGTATCTCACGGTTTTCCCCCTCTTTCTGTCTCTGAAGGAAAGAGAGAGTTTTTCATCGGATCCGTAAAGAATGATGTTCCGCTTGTCTTCGGAAAGGTCCCCGAAAAGAGTTTTTTCAAGATCGATATTCATCTGTTGCGCAAGGGCCGAGAGCTTGCGAAGCATGTAATGTTTTTTCTTCCATGGCAGCAGTGCGCCGTTCAGCGGAGCCAATTTCACGTCAACGGCTCTTTCTGGTGCAAAATACTCATGGCTTCCGAGGCCGTTGCAATCGCGACAGGCTCCGTAGGGATTGTTGAAGGAAAAGAGCTTCGGGTCGATCTCCGGAAAGGAAATGTCACAATCTGGACATGCTGCATGTTCGGAGAGGATTTCCGTTCGCTCCTTTGAGCTGATTTTGACAAAACCTTCACTCGACTGCAGAGCGTTTTCGACGGCTTCGGCGAGGCGTCCCCGGTTTTTCTGATATACCGTCATCCGGTCAATCAAAATCTCGATATCGTGCTTCTTGTTTTTATCGAGAGGAATTTCCTCCTCCAGCCAGTACAGTGTACCGTCCACCTTGACCCGCAGGAATCCCTGCTTCAAAAACCCGATGAAAAGATTTCGGAATTCGCCTTTTTGGCCGCGCACGACGGGTGAAAGAATTTCCACAGGCTCGCCGTCAAAGTTCCTGCGAATAAAATCAACGATTTCATCGATACTGTAACTGCGCAACTGCCTGCCGCACACGGGACAATAAGGGGTTCCCGCCCGTCCGAAAAGCAGTCTGAGGAAATCGTAGACCTCCGTAGCGGTTCCCACCGTCGAGCGGGGGTTGTGCGAGACGCCCTTTTGTTCGATGGATATAGCCGGCGAGAGGCCGGAAATATCATCCACATCTGGTTTGTCCTGTATTCCGAGAAATTGTCTTGCGTAAGCCGAGAGTGATTCCACATAGCGCCGTTGCCCTTCCGCGTAGATCGTGTCGAAGGCGAGGGAGGATTTTCCGGAACCGGATGGTCCTGTGATGACCACGAGGCGGTTTTTAGGAATCCGTACGTCTATGTTTTTTAAATTGTGTTCTCTTGCGCCTTTTACCTCTATCCATTTCGGCATGCGTCTTTTCGCCCCCTGTATTTCCCTGCAGGATGTCCCTTATGGAGGCCGCCTTTTCGAAATCGAGTTTCTCCACGGCTTTCCACATCATGTGTTCCAGTTCCTGTCTCGGAAGCTTCATCGTGGAAGATTCGGTTTTCGGTCCTTCCAATATGGTCGAATGAAGTTCTTCTGGAAGGATGTGAACTATTTCCTTTTCTACCGTGCTCGGTTTGATTCCATGCTTTCTGTTGAAGTCTATCTGTATCCTGCGCCGACGGGATGTTTCCTCCATCGCCCTCCGGATGCTTCCTGTCTTTCGGTCTGCGTAAAGTACAACCATTCCTGCGGCATTTCTCGCCGCCCTGCCTGTCATCTGTACAAGAGACCTGTGAGATCGCAAAAAGCCTTCCCTGTCGGCATCGATTATAGCGACAAGGGAAACCTCCGGGAGGTCGAGACCCTCGCGGAGAAGGTTAACCCCCACGAGAACAGAGAGGTCTCCACGACGGAGTTCCCGGAGGAGCTCGACCCTTTCGAAGGCGTCGAGCTCGGAATGAATGTATCTGACGGCGAAACCGAGCTCGGAAAGATACTCGGCCAGATCCTCCGAGGAACGTTTCGTAAGGGTAGTAACGAGAGCCCTTTCGCCCTTT
The DNA here is from genome assembly GCA_046542505.1 of Thermovirgaceae bacterium. GTDB lineage: Bacteria > Synergistota > Synergistia > Synergistales > Thermovirgaceae > UBA1876. The sequence continues at coordinate 8,320 of JBKHBH010000052.1, forward strand.
TTGACGACATTCCTGAGGCGCTCTACAAGATCGTCCACCTGTCCTGTTGCCGGCGATACCTTGAGGATGGGATCAACCACACCTGTAGGACGCACAACCTGCTCAACAACCTGATCCGCCGTCTCTAGCTCCCAGTCTCCGGGAGTGGCCGAAACAAAGCAGACCCTGTCAAGGTATCTCCTGAATTCATTCCAGGTGAGCGGTCTGTTGTCCAGGCATGAAGGAAGCCGGAATCCATGTTCGACAAGGGTCTGTTTTCTTGCCCTGTCTCCGTTGTACATTCCCTGGACCTGGGGTATGGTGATATGGGATTCATCGATGATGAAAAGGAAATCTTCCGGAAAGAAATCCAGGAGCGTTCCGGGAGGTTCGCCGGGTTTCCGCCCGTCCAGATATCTTGAGTAATTTTCTATGCCGGAACAGTAGCCGACTTCCGAGAGCATTTCCATATCGTATTTTGTCCTCATCTCAAGTCTTTGGGCCTCGAGTAGCTTCCCACGGGACCGGAAGGCGTCGATCTGCTGCTGGAGCTCCGTCTCGATTTGCTCGAGCGCCTTTGAAACGGCTTCGCCGGAAGTAATGTAATGCTGTGCAGGAAAAACGGCGGCGCTTTCCTTTGACAATACGCTTTTTCCGGTAAGGGGATTGATTTCGTCAATCCTTTCGATGGTTTCGTCAAAGAAAACTACCCGTACGGCCCTGTCACTGTAAGCGGGAAAAATTTCCAGGACTTCCCCCCTGACGCGAAAATTTCCCGGCTCGAGAACAGCATCGTTTCTGACGTAGTGGTTTCTGTCAAGCTGCTCGAGGAACTCCCGGCGCGTATAGGTTTCGCCCACGGAAAAGCGAAAAACGGCCTCTTCGTAATTTTTACGTTTTCCGATTCCGTAGATGCAGGAGACGCTGGCGACCACTATGACGTCACGTCGTTCGAGAAGGGCTTTCGTCGTGGAAAGCCTGAGCTTTTCGATTCTTTCGTTGATAGACGCATCTTTTTCTATATAGATGTCACTCGACGGAACGTACGCTTCCGGTTGGTAGTAGTCGTAGTAGCTTACGAAATACTCGACGGCGTTCTCCGGGAAAAAACTCTTGAATTCGCTGAAGAGCTGGGCAGCCAGGGTCTTGTTGTGGGCCAGAACCAGCGTCGGTACCTTGAGGTTCTGGATAACATGAGCCATCGTAAAGGTCTTGCCACTTCCAGTTACTCCGAGAAGACACTGCCGGTTTTGCCTTTTTTTGAACCCCTCGGTAAGGGACTCGATTGCCTTGGGCTGGTCACCGGCCGGAGGCCATGGAGCCGCGAGCCGCAAGCGTTGAATCTGCATGGCTGGTTTCACCTTCTTTGTCCGGATCTGAAAAAAGAGCGCTCGGGAAAAACATCCTCCCCCGAACGCTCGAAACAGTCAAAACACTTTTTTTGTCAAACCGGAAAGCAGCTTCAATTCCTGTCATTCGACTGTTCAGGATATTCCCCCTGTATGTGGTCCAGGGAAGAGGCCGAAAGGTCATCCTCGCCGGACCGGACTTCTTCCTGGTCTTTTTCACCTGTCGGTGCTTCATTATCCTGTTCCGCAGGAACGTCTTCTTCTTCAAGGCCTTTCTGCAAGAGTTCATCCAGCCTCGAACCTTCGATTACTTCTTCTTCAAGCAGGATTTTCGAAATCCGTCTGTGTGAATCTGCGTGTTCAACCAGAAGAGCCCGGACCGTATCGTAACAGTCGTCGACAATTCTGCGGACTTCCTGGTCGATGGCATAAGCGACTTCGTCACTGTAGTTGCGGTCCTCCATAATATCCCTTCCGAGGAAAACCTCATGGTGTTTTTTCCCGAGTGTTACCGGACCTAGCCTGTCGCTCATGCCGAATTCCGTTATCATTTGCCTTGCTATCTGCGTTGCCCTTTCAAGGTCGTTCTGGGCCCCGGTGGTAATGTCTTCAAAGTGAAGCTCTTCAGCGACACGACCGCCGAGAAGAACGGAAATTCTGTTCAAAAGTTCCTTTTTGGACATGAGGAACCGGTCTTCTTCCGGAAGCTGAAGCGTATATCCCAAAGCCGCATGGCCTCTCGGGATGATGGAAATCTTGTGGACCGGGTCGCAGCCTGGGAGAAGCTTTGCGACAAGTGCGTGTCCCACCTCATGATAGGCGATGATTTCCTTTTCCCGATCGGAGATGAGCCGGCTCCGTCGTTCGGGACCGGCGAGTACGCGGTCGATCGCTTCCTCAAATTCACCCATGCTGATGGTCTTCCTGTTCTGCCGGGCCGCGAGAAGCGCCGCTTCATTGACGAGATTTGCGATGTCTGCTCCGACGAGTCCCGGTGTCCTCCTTGCTATGACCTCAAGATCCACATCATCGGCGAGTTTGACTTTCTTTACGTGCACTTTCAGGATCGCTTCGCGGCCTTTGAGGTCAGGCCGGTCAACCACGATTTGTCTGTCGAAGCGGCCAGGACGCAGTAATGCCGGATCGAGGATATCGGGCCTGTTTGTGGCCGCGATAAGGATAATTCCAGAAGTTTCGTCAAAGCCGTCCATTTCGACGAGCAGCTGGTTCAAGGTCTGCTCACGTTCGTCGTGTCCACCGCCGAGACCCGCTCCCCGCTGTCTTCCTACGGCATCGATCTCGTCAATGAAGACGATGCAGGGGTTATACTTTTTGGCCTGTTCGAACATGTCCCTAACCCGTGCCGCCCCCACGCCGACGAACATTTCGACGAAATCCGAACCGCTGATGCTGAAAAACGGTACTTCAGCTTCTCCCGAACAGGCTCGTGCGAGCAGGGTCTTCCCGGCGCCTGGAGGCCCGAGCAGCAGAACACCTTTTGGGATACGCGCCCCAAGGGAAGCGAATTTGCCCGGTTCTTTCAGGAATTCGACGACTTCTTGAAGCTCCTCTTTTGATTCATCGCAACCGGCGACATCGGCAAAGGTAACCTTTGGACGGTTGTCGAGAAAAAGCTTCGCCTTGTTCTTCGCGAAACTCATAACCCGGTTGCCGCCCCCCTGCATGTGATAGAGGATAAATATCCAGGCCCCGATCAAAAGGAGGGTCGGAAACAGCGAGGACATCATCGTTGCCCACCATGGAGTTTGTTGTGGTGGTTTCACTTCGACGTCAACGCCTTTTTCAGCCAATTCCCTGGCCAGGTCCCCAATACCGATGGCTGTTGTTGAATATTTGGTGCCATCCGCCATCGTACCGGTGATCGTTTCGCCTTCTATCTTTGCTGTTGATATCCTGCCGTCGTTGAAAGCGGAAAGGAATTTGCTGTAGGCAATGGGTTCATATTCCGCAGGTCCCTGGACCGGGGAAAGGAACACGTTGACAAGGCTGACGACGAGAACGATCAAAACGAGGTACAGTCCAAGGTTTTTCATCATTCGTCCCAAAAGATTCCCACCTCTCGTTCGGCTTCGCCTGTCGCTCAGGCAATGGTTTTGAGAACGTGAATATCGGGGAGGTTTCTCCATCGACCGGAATAATCCAACCCGTATCCCACGACAAATTCATCGGGTATCTCGAACCCCCTGTAGGTAATGTCGATGCTGACGCGCCGGCGGTCAGGCTTGTCAAGGAGTGTGCAGATTCCGATTGTCTCAGGAGAACGCTCCTGGAGAATGTTCATCAGGTAATGCAACGTAAGTCCCGTGTCCACGATGTCTTCCACTATAAGGACCTTTCTGCCGGTAATTTCCTCATCAAGGTCTTTGGTTATTTTCACGACTCCGCTTGACTGCGTGGAAGAACCATAAGAAGAAACCGCCAAAAAATCAAGTTCCAAGGGCATCGAAGGGTTTATGGAGCGCATAAGATCGGAGAGGAAAACCACCGATCCCTTGAGTACACCGACAAGCAAAAGCGGGTCGGCTCCATTGTCCTTCTGTATTTCAGCCGCCATTTCCATCACGCGGGCGGCGATCTTTTCTTTTGGTATGATGATCCCGCCGAGACGAGAGGTGTTCATCTTTCACGGACCTCCCTGAAGGTCGGTTGTGCTTCGACAATGATCCCCGAAGAGCATTCGGCGCGATCATTCCGCCCGGTATTGCAGCTATAGGCCGGTATCCAGCATTTTCCGTCATTTCCCACGATAACAGCCCACTGTCGCCGGAAACACCACGGAACAGGAGTCGTCCGGCGATACTTTTTCTGAAAAGTCGAAATATCTGTCAAAAGACAACCGCGCGTTTCTTCTTCTGTGAGGAATATCTGCCACGGTCCCGATAAGCCCGACCGAAAACATGATACATGTCTCCACGAAAAAATCCAGAACCCCCAAAAGAGAATCCCGTCGGGCTCCTCCAGCGAAAGCGGCCGAACAGGCGGCTGTTTTTCCGAAAGCCAGCGCCTTTCAAGGAGAATAACCTTTTCAGCGCCCCCGCACATTTCTACCGAATCCTGCCATTGAAAACGCCATGGCTCTTGTTTCAGGAGCAGGTCTGCAAGGGTCTTCAGCCGTCTTCTTTCAATCCTCTTCAGTCCGAGTTTCCTGCATTCTTCGATAAGGAAATCGATTGCGTTAAACGCACCTGTTTGGACAAGTGCTTTCCGGTCCCAGGCCTGAAGTGCACAGGGAACATGCGTCCGTATCCTTGGCGCCATCCTTTTGGCCCAATCGGTTCGTTTGCGGGAAATTCTACGGGCGTCCTCCGCGAGACCAAGCAGGTGTTCTCGCGTTTTCGGATTAAAGGAAGCCTCGAGATAGGGGATCAGATCATGGCGAATACGGTTCCTCATATAGGCTGTATTCGCGTTTGTGTCATCCGTCATCCAGGGAAGTCCTCGAGACTTGAGGATTTCCATAAGATCGCTGCGCGAGATTTCCATAATCGGCCTGACGATCTTTCCCCGTTTTTCCGGTATTCCTGCAAGGCCGTGAATACCGCATCCCCGCAGAATATTATGCAAGACCGTCTCTACCTGGTCATCCGCCGTATGGCCGACGGCTATCCATTCCGCTTCAAAATAATGCGCACATTCCTCGAGGAATCGGTAACGGAGCCTTCTTCCGGCTTCTTCAAGGCTCTCTCCTCTTTTTTTCAAACCGGGCACGTCGATGGTCGTGCTTTTGCAAGCGAGTCCCCACGTGTCTGCGAGATGCTTCACGAACTTGGCGTCTCTTTCTGCGTCGCCAGTCCTGATTGCGTGGTTGACATGTGCTACGAGAATGTTTTCCGGGGCTTTGAGCCGCATCAGAAGCCAGAGCATGCACACCGAATCACTTCCGCCTGAAACGGCTACGACCATCTTTCCCGCTTTGCCGTACCATCCCTGTCTTTTCCCGGCCCGTTTGATGATCGCCAGCACCTGTGTTTCGTCCACGAAAAGCATCTCCACCTGTTGTTGGACCTTTGCTTCTGATGAATAAAACGGCGGGAGCGAAGCTCCCGCCTCCATTGTACGACATGCTCGCTTTTTGGGCTTTTTCGGTGCTTCGCGTCTTGCTGGACGTTTTATCACCGTAAGATTTCTGGTTGCGGGGGCAGGATTTGAACCTGCGACCTTCGGGTTATGAGCCCGACGAGCTTCCAGACTGCTCCACCCCGCGATTTCGACTTGCTCCCGATGTTGCCTGCTCCGGTTCGGTATTCTACCAGAACCAGACAAATAATTGAACTCTTCCAGGTGTTTTTGGGAATTTAAATCCTTTCTTTTCGCCCCGGGTTTCCATGAAAGAACGGAAGGTTGCAACCTTCCGTTCCCCGGTTTTTTGCTGGAAGGAACTGGTGGCGGTGAGTGGAGTCGAACCACTGACACTGCGGGTATGAACCGCATGCTCTAGCCAACTGAGCTACACCGCCATTTTGGTTGCGGGGGCAGGATTTGAACCTGCGACCTTCGGGTTATGAGCCCGACGAGC
>JBKHBH010000007.1:0-49309 GCA_046542505.1 Thermovirgaceae bacterium
AAATTCATGAAAAGGGTTAGTATCCTCAACCACGTCATCGGCCCGGTCATGCGCGGCCCTTCGAGCTCCCACACCGCAGGCCCCTGGCGGATCGGCAGAATGGCCCGGGATCTTCTCGGAGAAGTTCCTGTGTCAGCGGCTTTCTTCTTTCACCCGGACAGTTCCCTCGCCGTCTGCTATCACGATCAGGGAAGCGATCTTGCCTTCGTCACAGGTCTTCTGGGCATGGAACTGACGGATCCCGAATTTCCTGAAATTTTCGAGACGGCCTCCCGCCAGGGACTCGACATATCCTTCGGTTTCCGGGATTTCCCCGAAGCCGACCACCCCAACAGCTCACTTCTTGAACTTGCCGGAAACCGCGGCGGGAGCCTGAGGCTGCATGCACGCTCTGTCGGGGGAGGTTCAATTGAAATCGCTTCGCTGAACGGATTTCCAGTACTGATGACAGGCGACCGCTACGAAATGATCCTCGAAACTGAAAAAGGGAAAGCCGACAGCATCCTTCCCCTTCTCAAACAATGGGATGAAAACGCCCGGACCCTGGAAACAGAAGGGCGGACCGCCTGCCTTTGCTCCTTTTTTTCGGAACCACCAGGAGAGTTCCTTGAACAAGTCAAAAAACTGCCCGGCGCTGTCACCTTGAGTTTCGCCGCCCCGGTCATGCTGCCCCTCCGTGGAAAGGAACCCTTCGCCGACAGCGAAGAACTGCTTCGGCAGGCTGAAGAATCGGGATTGTCCCTCGGTTGTTCAGCCCTCGCCTACGAAGCGGCAATTCTGGACCTTCCTCGGGAAAAACTGCAGCAGGAGATGGATTTCCGGCTTTCCGTCATGCTTGATGCCGTCAAACGCGGCCTCAAGGAACGCAATTTGAGGATGAAACTTCTGACGCCCGAGGCCGGTACTATTTACGAAGCGGAGTCGGAGGGGAAAATGTTTCTCGGCGGGCCCCACGCCCGGGCCGCCGTCAGGGCCATGGCCGCCATGCACGTAAACGGAGCTGGAGGGGTGGTCTGCTCCGCCCCCACTGGCGGGTCCGCAGGCGTCATCCCGGCCGTCGTCTCGACTCTTATGGAAGATTTCTGTCTCAGCCGCGAAAAGGCCCTGTCCTCTCTGTGGGCCGCCGGAGCGATAGGCCTTGCCCTGGACCGACGCAGCACCTTTGCCGCCGAGGTCGCCGGTTGCCAGGTGGAAATAGGCGCCGCCGGAGCCATGGGAGCCGCCGCAGTGGTGGAAGCTGCGGGCGGCTCGGCACGCCAGGCTTGTGATGCCGCCGCAATGGTCTTCCAGAACGTCATGGGTTCCGTGTGCGACCTTGTGCAGGGCATCGTGGAGATCCCCTGTCACAGCAGAAACGCGGCTCTGGCTTCCCAAGCTTTCCTGGCGGCGGACCTTGTTCTGGGCGGGTATCACAACCTGATCCCCCTGGACGAAACCATCGATGCCGTAGACAGCGTTGGCAGGATGCTGCCGCCGGAACTCCGATGCACCTCCAGGGGAGGCATCGCACTATGTCCATCAGCACTTCAGCTTCCCCGCCGGGACTTGCTTTAACGACCTTTTCATCGTTATGAAATAACCGGCGAGACTTGCTGCCTCCAGCTTCGCCGTCCGGTTTTCCTGCTGAGAGTCATCAGGGGAAAACACCAAAAGGAGGGCCTTACACCGGCCATCACGGTATCCCGCGGATAAGCCTCCCCACCGGGCCTACCTGTCAGGTTACCGACGGAACAGCGTGTATTGGTTATATACTGCTATTTTATCGACACCCTGGGGACGTTTTTGAATTGCGCCTCCCGGGCACTCTCTCTATAATGAATACAAAAGATTGTAGTGGCCATCGTGAAAGTCTCAAGACTTCGCCTTTATGCTTTCGTGTCGCACCATCTTTTCGAATCGGGAGGCACCTGAAACCCACTTATCAAAGGAGGCCCACAAATGGAAATTACACGGGCAACGGCTGTAGTCGACACCCACACCGGAGGTGAACCCACGAGGATCATCCTTGGAGGCGGCCCCTGGCTACCCGGAAAAACCATGGGCGAAAAATGGGCCTACCTTAAAAACGACCTTCAGGATTTCAGGAATTTTGTCATGCACGAGCCCCGCGGGCATTCGGACATGTTCGGTGCCTTTCTGACCCCTCCGGTGAGAGAGGATTCCCATTACGGGGTGCTGTTCATGGATTCCGGAGAAGGTGTCTCCATGTGCGGTCACGGATCCATCGGCACCGCGAACGCTCTCGTCGAACTAGGGATGGTCCCGAAGAAGGAGCCTGTCACGACGGTTGTCCTCGACACCCCCGCTGGGCAGGTTGCCCTCGACGTTGAAGTACGGGATGGTATCGTGGGTGATGTCACTCTCGCAAACGTTCCGGCCTTCGTCTACGCCACTGACGTCGAAGTCGCCCTTCCCTCCCGCGGAGGGGAAAAAATCCGTCTCGACATCGCCTATGGGGGAAACTTCTTCGCCATTGTGCATGCCGAGGACCTCGGCTTCACTCTCAATCGGCGGGAGGTTCCCGAATTGCTGAAAACGGGCCTGGAAATCCTCAGCGAGGTTAACAGGACTGTCACTGTAGAGCACCCGACGGAAAAACACATCAACTCGGTAGGGCTCACCGAATTCAGCCTTGAGCGCGAGGGGGAACCGACGAAAAACTGCGTCCTTTTCGGTGAGAGCAATGTCGACAGGTCCCCCTGCGGGACGGGAACCTGCGCAAAGATGGCCATCCTCGCATCAAAGGGGAAACTGGCACCCGAAGAGACCTTCGAGCACGAAAGCGTAACGGGAAGCCTTTTCAAAGGATTCTACAAGGAAGGCCCCACTATCGGCAGGTACAAGACTATTCTTCCTTTTGTCAAGGGCAGGGCCAGCGTTACCGGCTTCAATTACCTCTTGCAGCAAAAGGACGATGAAATGGGAAGCGGTTTTTTGCTTCCGCGATGAATCAGGACAAGAAGGGGAGAGATTTTGCGCTCCCCTTCTTGTATTGCTCTTTTCAGGCGATCAAGGGATTTCGTAAGGGGCTCCCTGGCGAGTCGGATGTACGACATCCCCGAAAAGAGTGAGTCTCTCTCCCCTTTTCCCGTCGCAGCAGGAAATCCTGTTGACCCCGTTCGGGAGGATTTTTACGGCCTGCAGCGCAACACCGCTTCCCGAGATATCGAGAACCAGCGTTTCCCCCAGCCGAAAGACGATGACTACAGCCTCCTCCCCGCTATATAACCTGTTCCTGGAGCTGCCTTTCGAGAATACCGTTGGAGGGCATTCATGAAGACGGCGACCCTGATCATCGAAAACGGACAGGTTCGAGAGACCTTCTTTCGACACAGCTGCGAGACCATAGTCCCCATACCCGGCAAGAAATCCCTGAAGAATTTCCTCAAGCCACATCCCTTCTTCCCTTTGTCCCCGGTAAAGGTCTTCCCCGTTTTCCTGCCTCCGCGACAACCCGACTAGACGGTCCATGAAGGCACCTCCCAGATGACAGAGGAAATACAATTTTGCATTGTCGCCCCTTTGGAGAAACTCTTTTCCATCGGGATCCGTCGGATCACCTCTCTTTGAGACAGCTGCCGGGGCTTTAGGTCTTTCGCCCTCACCCGGGGAATGCCTGTCTTCCAGCTTCGCAGTAAAGCGTTTTGTAAAGGCATCCCCAAGCACGGCTGCCGCTTCAGCGGGGTTTTCATCGCTGAAGAACCTCTCTGCTTTCGCCACGGCAAGACGTGCCTGTTCGTCGCGGAACATGGCGGAATAAAGGAGAATCAGCGGGACAATTCCGCTTGATTGAAGAACCTTTTCTCCCTGCCGGGGCCGAATCTCGAACACGCGGGTTTCCGTCTGGCCGAAGGATTTTCCCGGCAGGCCGTCATCTTTTTCGAAGGCCAGCCGGATTCGGAAGGTATAATCCCCCCAGAGCCACGGGATGAACCCGGGCAATTCCATGGTGCTGCGCGAACTGTCAGGCCTGAAATCCGAATAATCTCCGGCGAGAACCCACCCGGCTCCTTCTTTCCGCGCAAGGAGCCATTCCTCCGGCTGGAACGTCATGGCATCCTTCGGCAAATCGACACCCGGGAGTGCTTGTATCACCTTTTCGATAAGCCGGGTGTCTTCTTTTTCCAAGGGACTGGGGGTGAAGTCCACGGGCTCGATTTCGACCACCGGTGAAAGGCCGAAGGACTCGAGAAATCGTTCCATGTCAAGCTCCGGGTTGAGTCTGTCCGTCACCGTCACCTTCAGCGGAACATAACTTCCCGGGTAATCAGAAGGCTTCGTGCCCATACCTACTTCCGAGACCACCGGCATGGCACCCACCCTGAAATCCACCGTGTCGTAAAGATCGCGCCCGGGGACCTCCACAATGACCGTTTCATCAAAAGGCATGTTCCGGGAGGAGGTACCGTCCCATTTGTAAAGTATGTTCTGCCACGTCCCGGGCTCGACTTCCAGTTTTACAGGTGCCTCTTTCCAGTCGCCGGAACCGATTCGAAAAAGGCCTTCGCCGCTTTTCGAGCGGAGGATGACCTCCCGGGCACCTCCTGCCACAGCATCGTTGCCGAAGACACGGAATCGAATCCGGTTCGGAAAGGATTCATCTCCCGGGATAAGGTCGTGTTCGGCTTCCATTTCGATATACTCCCGATCCAGAATCCGGAATCCGATCACTTCCCGGAGTCCTGAAAGATCGTCCCTGACGGCCAGCTCTACCATGTTCCCCGGGAAAGACTGGATTTCCTCTATTTCAGGAGAATGGAAAAGGACAACCGTTCGTCCATGGGGGTCGGTATCGATATACAGGGTGCTTTCGTCTCCTCCCGTGACACGCGGCGAGAACAAGGATCCCAACATAGGTCTTTCAACGGCCAGCTCCGCACCCCCCACCGGGGAGCCCCCTTCCATCAGCCTGATATCTATCCTGTACGACATCCGCTCTCTGAAATCGCTCTCGCCGTTACCGTGTCCTGAAACCTCAAGAGCGAGCGTCCTCTCCGGTTTCCTGGAAACTCCCTCTTTCCGGGGGACATACTCCATGAAAGGTGATCCTCCGTAACGTTCCCTGACAGCAGAAACAAAAGCCCTCTCGATTCGTCCGGCAAGTTCACTGAAGACGTCCTCAGGCATGTCAAAAATCCCGGCGGGCTCAATTTCCAGCCTGTATCCAGCCCCCGGCACACATCCGGGGAAAAGGGCCAGCGTTAGACCGTTTTTGTGTTCTGCAATCCTCATCATCAGGCTTTTTTTCGACCAAATCAGTGGTTCGGCCTTCTCATCAGAGGCGAGGCCATTGAAAGGGAAATCCTGCCAGACCCCGTAAAGGGCCTGAGCCTCTTCTATACAGGGAGCATCATTATCGCCTTCATTCCAGGGATCCCTCTGTCTCAGGCGGATGTTCGTACCGAGGCTGGAAAAAACCCCGGATTCTCCGAGCACCATGTCTCTGGAAGGTTCAAGGCGCACGTGCCGTTCGGTCCCGTCCTCTTCAATCCAATACCGAAAAAAAGGGTCGAGCTTCCTGCTGGCAATCCGGAGCAGTGCTTTTCGTTCCGCATGAAAGATATCGACAATTTTCTTTTCGATCCCGGCTTTTTGCCGGATCAGCCGTGACCTGAAATCCTGATCGCCGGTCCACCCGGTATCAGCCCGTCCCAGCAAAAGTCCCAACATCGGCAGATCCCCCGCCGCGGCATATTTTTCCACCGCTTCTGCCAAAAGCGCGTTATAGGCCAAGACATCCTCTTTACGCTTCTTTTGTGTTTTCGAACCGGCTGAAAAATCCGGCGCAAAGAGGGCATCCTCCTTTTCGAGCATGTATTGCTTTCGGTGGGTTGTGCTGTTCATATCACGCCACATCAAGGGAAATATCTCTTCGAGGTAGCGACTTAGCATTGCTTTCGGGACATCACGGGCTGCAAGATGTTCGGCATCTTCCCCTTCGCCCGAAACCGAACCCGACCAGATAGCCCAGGCCCAATAGTCCACCGGCTCTTTTATCTGAAGCCGTCTTCTTTCCCTTACTCTTCTCTCAAAGGCATTCCTGAAATTGTCGCTGCCAAGGGCGCGCTGGAACCAGGACACCTCGATATGATGGATCCTCCGGAGTTCCTTCGGCCACTTTGAGGGATTTTCTCCATAGATGTCCACGAAGGCCTCCCGGACATCATGCACCGTAGGCATTATTTCTCTTGCGAAATAAAACCCAAGAGGCTCTCCTCCAAACCCGAAGGCCGGTTCAAAAGCACTGCCTGCAAGCACAAGGGCCAAAACACCCCCCAAAAAACAAGAAAACCAGGAAAAATGACGCACGTGCACACCCTCCGTTTTATTTGATGAAAGTATACCAAAAGTCATCGCTGGAGACCGGAATACTTTTCCCAGTGGAACGGATTGTTTCGAAAACCGGTTCGTTCTGTGCCATAATTGTTCCGAAACCGGGAGGTGAACCGAAAGAAATGGCCCTTTCAAAACGCAAACTTTGGAGGCTGAAAATATCCCTTCTGATAGTCATCGTGTTTGTAGTGTGCCTTGCCGCATTCTCTCTATTCATGACCAGGGTCAACGCCAAGATTGACGCCATAGAACTGGTCAAGTCCCAATACCTGCCGAAAGAACGTCGGGACAGTTTCGTTTCCGCCGTCAACAGGGAGGGAAAATTCAAGCTCCTGGGATGGGACATAAAACCCGCAGACGAAGAAGATACCTTCATCGTAAGCTACAGGCTCAAACGGCTCGACGAAAAGGGTTTTGCCGAAGGTCCTGAAGAAGGGTTCTGGTATCGGGTCAATCTTCGGGGAAACAGCTGCGAACAGGTTTTCCCTCCAGGAACTGTCACTCCCGAAGAGTAGGCCTTGTTCCCCAGACAGCCTGAGGCGACGAAACCCAGATAAGGAGGAATTATTATGTACTATTTCAAGTTTCTGGCGCTGGTTTCCGGTATTCTGCTGATTACCGCCGCACCTTGCATGTTCATCCTCGACGAGCGATGGAAACGATTCGTCCTTGAGGTACTCTATCCCCCGCTTCAGCCTCTCTGGATCTGGGCGGCGGCGGCCGTCTCAGCTTTCATCGTGGTCATTACATGGTACATGGAGCTCACAACCAGGGTGCCCTTTTCCTGGCTTCTGACCTTTTTCGTCTCCCTTTCAGTACCGAAAATGTACTTTCTCCTGTTCCGGTACGCCGACACCAGGAAAAAACTCCTGCCTTTCATAGAAAACCAAAAGGTCTTTCCCATGGTCCCGGCTCTGATGTCATGGTGCCTGGGACTCGTCATCCTCGCATTGGGCGTTTTTTCCCTGTAAGGGGTGGCACCGAGACGAAGAAGGCGCCGGTCCCCTGGGATCGGCGCCTTCTTTCATTTAATTTCCCGTGACTTCCCGGAACCTCCGGGGTCTATATCCCTCAGGTGCTGCAGCCCGGTTCATCGTCACCGGCTCCGTGCACGAGGTTCTCCACCCAATTGCCCTCAAAATCGTCAATGAGGTCCCTGAAGGCCTCCATGTCATATTCGACAAAACACCGGAGATCCGATGTGCAGCTCAGGTTGCCCAGGATTTTTTCATCCTTTTTCACTCTTATCCCTCCCGATCCAGGTTCCCTGAAAATTTCGAACCCGGCGTATCACGCCTGTCTTGTCATTATAGTAACACGCCAAGCCGTTGTGTGCAGCAGGCAAAATCAAATCTCGCATACAACACCGACTTTTCGCACTATTCCAATTTATGATATATTTGGAATGTTTTTGGGCAAAACCGTATTGAAGGGAGTGATCCATTCGTGCCGAAGATTACCTTCCCTCACGCAGGACACGAAAATCATCTTTGCTACCTTCACAACCTCGGCCTTCTTGAAGCAGATCTGGACCATTACAAGGACCTCGTACAAGGGGCGCAGTTCATCTGCAAGAAATGCGGCCGTGCTGCGAAAAGCGCAAACAGCCTCTGCGCGCCCGAAAAACTCTAGCCTGCCGGTGAAAGGAACCCATCCCGGGCACAGTGAACCTCCCGGGATGGGTTCCTTTTACCCCGGGAATCTTCAACAATGGAAACAATCATGAAGCTGCCTCCCTTTCAGGAGCTTCCGGCAAAACTGGCCGCCTCGCTCGAAGAACTCGCCCCTGAAGCCTGCCATTTAAGCGACTTTCTCGCTTCCCGCCCGGAGCCCTCTGGCGGGGAGCGTGTGGCATGCGCTGTCCACGCTGATTTCCTCCGACGACACGGCTTCAACACGAAAACGGAAATTTGCGGCTTCGAGACAGCTTTTTGCGCCGGGGGAAAATGGGGAAACGGGGATCCCGCAGTGACATTGCTTGCGGAATATGACGCCCTGCCGGGGATAGGCCATGGCTGCGGCCATAACCTTGCGGGAGCCATGACCTCTTTGGCTGCTGCAACAATCCTGCGTTGCAGGGAGTTCGAAAACGCAGAGCTGCGGGTTCTCGGAACTCCCTGCGAGGAAACCGGTGATGCCAAGGCTGCCATGACGGATCAGGGAGTCTTCGACGACACTGAAATTGCGCTGATGATCCATCCCGCACCCGGCTTTAGCACGGTTTCGTTCCGCTCTGTCGCCCATTCCGTCCGGGAGGTCGCTTTCCGTAAGCCCTCCGCTCGGGCCGATGTCAATGAAACCAGCCTCCTGCCGATGGAAGCCCTTGACAGCTTCCGGCTCAAGCTGCTTTCCTTCCATGATGAAAGCTGCCCTGCCGCGGTATCGCCGGCGTGTTTCGAAAACGGCGTTGAATCCTTTTCGGCACCAGGCCTTGCCAAATGCAGATTTGCCTTCTTTTCCGCCCGCCGCAACTTTCTCGATAACTTTCTGGAAAAGGTTCACGAGATGGCTGCCGGCGAAAGCAAGCGCCTTGGTCTTCTTCATTCGTGGAAAGCTGTTGACGCTGATCTGTCGGAATTCTTGCCGAACAAGGCCGCAGAAAGGCACATGCAGAAAATCTTCGGCAAACTGGGGCTTTCTCAAGCTCCATCCCCGATGCTTCACGGTTCGGCGGATGTTGGAAACGTCAGCCGGGCTTGTCCTGTTGTTCACCCCATGCTCGATGTGACGGGGGAAAAGCTTCCCTGGCATTCACTGGAATTCGCCGAGGCCACGACCCGTCCTAAAGCCCATGAAGCCCTTGTCCTCGGAGCCGCCGCACTGACCCTTTTCGTTACGGAGTTCGCCCTTTCAAAGTCTTTCAGGCAGGCCGTGAGCGAAGAACACAGATCAAGGCGCAGTTGAACCGTTTTTTTCTGCTGCTTCCGCAAAATCAACGATTTTCCCGGGATTGAGTATCATGTTGGGATCGAAAACCCTCTTGATGCCCCGGATCAGTTCCATTTGGGGTTCGTCAAGAAACAGGTTCATATATTTCTTCCGCTTCAGGCCGATGCCGTGTTCTCCTGAAAGGGTCCCGCCAAGTTCCGCCGTCAGCCTGTAAAGGTCCAGCCGGGCAGATTCAATTGCCTCACGCCAGTCTTCACGGTCTTCCTCTGCAAGGATGTTCACATGCATGTTGCCATCCCCGACATGCCCGAAGTTCGCACTCTCAAGATCGTAAGAGGAACAGACACGACCGATGCCCTTCATAAGCTTCGGCACGGCACTGGTTGGAACGACAAGATCTTCCTTGGCATATTTCGTGTAGAAGGCGATGACGGCCTCGGCGATATTTTTCCTGGCTTTCCAGAGCTGATCGCGGAAGTTCCTGTTGTCCGCCACAAACACCTCCAGGGCACCGCCTTCGAAACAGAGGTCTCCCACCTGCTCGTACTGGTCGGCCAGCACTTCGGCATCCCCGCCTTCGAGCTGCACGATCAGGTGCGCCCCGGCATCTGCAAAGGGGAGCGAGCTGCCGATATACCGGGAAACAAGCGAAAGGGATCTTTTGTCAATGAATTCCAAAGAGGAGGGGATCAAACCCGTCTCCCTGATGACCCGCGGGACAAAGGCAATTGCCTCGTCGACTCCGGGAAAGGGTACCAGCAGGTCGACCACGTGATCCAGGCGCGGGACGAGTTTTAGGATCACCTTCGTCACCACGGCCAGGGTCCCCTCGGATCCTGCAATGAGATGGACCAGGTCCAGTCCCGTCACGTCCTTCCGGCGTTTGCCGCCGAACCAGGACACCTTGCCTGACGGGAGAACTACCTCCAGGGCCAGGACGTTTGCACCAGTCGTTCCGTACTTGATGACCCTGTTTCCGCCGGCATTTTCAGCGACGTTTCCTCCGATAAAGGAGGCGTCCCCGCTGCAGGGATCTCCTGCATATTCCAGGCCGTGCCTGGCGGCTGAAGCCTGAATTTCCGCCGTCACGACACCTGGCTCCGCGGTAATCGTCAGGTTTTCGAGATCTATTTCAAGGATCCGGTTCATCCGGTCAAAAGCCATGATAATACCGCCAAAGGCCGGAACGGCACCTCCCGAAAGGCCTGTTCCCGCACCCCGAGGCGTCACAGGTATTTTCCGCTCGTTCGCGTAGGCGAGAACCGACGAGACATGTTCCGTGCTTTCCGGAAACACGACGACCTCGGCGCAGTAAGGCCTGTCCCAGAACTGAATCCCGACCTCGTCGCGCGAATAAGCCTGCCGTTTTTCCTCATCGGCGGAAACGCTGTGTGATCCGAGAAGCTCCTCGAGATGCCAAATATCTCGTTCCGTTACCGATGCATATTCCATCATGCCCTGCAGTCCCCTTTCCTGGCTTTCAGGGCTTCGACAACCCTGGGGACAATATCGAAAAGATCCCCGCAGAGTCCAAGGTCGGCCACCCTGAAGATCGGGGCCTCGGGATCCTTGTTGATAGCTGCTATAAACTCTGCTGTCTGCATGCCGGCAAGGTGCTGGACGGAACCGGAAATCCCGATGGCCATGTAGACTTTAGGAGAGACCACCTTTCCGCTCAGCCCGACCTGATGAGGGTAGCCGATCCACCGGTTGTCGACGGCTGCACGGCTCGCCCCCACTCCGCCGTCCAGCAGCGACGCAAGTTCCAGGAGCATGTCGAAGTGCTCAGCTTTTTTCATGCCCTTCCCGCCGGAAACGATGACATCCTGATCCTGGATGTTTACATCCTTTTCGCCGGACATTTCGCGCCCAAGGGGTTCTATCCTGCTTTGAAAAACCCTTTCAGGAAGGTCTGCGCTCCTGATTTCCGTTCTCCGTGTCATGTCCGGTGCAGGCGCCGGGAACGTCTTTGGGCGTACCGTCGCCATCTGCGGCCGGTGCTCGGGCGTTTTGATGGTGGCCATGATATTTCCCCCGATGGCCGGTCTCGTTTGAAGAAGCTGCCCCGTTTCCTCATCGATCTCGAGTCCAGTGCAATCCGCCGTCAATCCTGTTCTGACCCTGGCCGCCACGGCCGGCATAACGGTCCTCCCCGCCGTTGAGGCCGGCGAAAGGACAACCCGGGGGGTTATGTCCCGTATGATTTGCTCCACGACACGCACCTGGATTTCCTGGTTGAAATCACCCAGTCTTTCATCTTCAGCACAGAGTACGATATCCGCTCCGTATCCTCCAAGGGCTTCGGGGGCCAGGTCAAGTTCGGCGTACATCAGGAGCGTGACGACTTTTTCTCCCGTCACATCAGCGAGACTTCTTGCCTTCCCTGTCAGTTCGAGGGTCGAGCTGTGTACCTTTCCGTTTCTAACCTCGCCGACAACGAGGATGTCATGCGCTTCCGTCGCCGGCATGGCTTTCACCTCCGGTCAAGACACCGCGTCTTTCCAGTTCGTCCACGAGATGCACGATGCCTCTGTCAAGGTCCTTTCCGCGGTAAAGCACCGGGGTTCTTTCCACCTGGGGATGGAAAATCCGCACCACCCTTGTCGGCGAGCCGGCAAGCCCGACTTCATCCGGATCGAGACCAAGATCTTCCAGGCCTCTTCTTCGCATTTGGATCCTTCGGCCTTTCTTCTTGCCCTCCAGGGTCGGCATGACAGGCTCGTTGAGGTCCCTCAGAACCGTCAACAGGCATGGCAGGGGCAAACGCTGCCTTTCGACACCTTCTTCAACGGTCCGGGAAACGATCACGCTGCCGTCCTCGTGAACCGCCAGACCACTCACGTAAGTACTGAAAGGAAGATCGAGCATGGCTGCCACTTCGGGCCCGACCTGGCCCGTTTCCCCGTCAGTGGCCTTTTCACCGGCCAAAATCAGGTCAAAGGGACCGTATTTCCTTATGGCCGCGACAAGGGTTACGGCGGTGGCCCAGGTATCGGCCGCCGCAAAGCGCGGATCACTTAATAAAAGCACTTCGTCGGCTCCCAACGCGACAGCCTCCCGGAGCGCCTTTTCCGTCTGTGGAGGCCCCATGGAAATGGCGGTAACACTCCCGCTTCCGCCTGCCCTTAAATCCAGCGCCGCCTCAAGAGCATTCAAATCCAGTGGGTTGATGATCGTTCCTGTCCCTTCGCGGATCATGGTGCCCTTTTCCTCGTCCATGCGGACTTCATCAGTATCGGGAACCTGCTTGAGCAAAACGGCGATATGCATCGAATCACGTCCATCTTGGCGGAGATTTTGAAGCTCTGCAGTACACGGGGATAGCCCTGACACATCCTGGCACACAGTATAGACCATTTGTACATTCTTCATCGAGAACCTGTGGGAGTCCGCCATACATGCTTCCACGGCCACCTGACTCCATGACTTCAGACGTTTGCCTTGACAATCAGGTTTCATGAGGGTATTATTCGCCGAAACATCTTCTTGGGAGGAAACCATGGCGTTCAGGTCCTTCGGTCCCGGTTTTGCAGGCAGTCTCTATCGATATTATTATGCCTATCACGGACCCGTTACGATCCGGACCGGGACATGTCGGCCATGGGAAAACGCAAGGTAACACGCTGAAAGCACCGTGAGCACACGCAAAAGGCCGCCGACCCGCCGGGTTGGCGGCCTTTTTTATTCTTTGGGAGGTGTCGGAGATGGAGAATATGGATTTCTGGGTAACGGTGGCCTTGTCTTCGCTTCTTCTCGGCGGTGTCTGGTCCCTCTGGCGACTGGTCCACGAACGGAGGCGGCAATCATGACGATTTTCCTTGTCTGGTTTCTGTATGGCGCGGCTCTTGTGGCTCTCGCTCGATGGTCGCGGGGCAGGGATGTTCTGCTCCCGGGGAAGGTCGGGGTCCTGATCCAGGCGCTGGCATACGTGGCGACCTACGTTTCGGCCGTCGCCCTTGTCGGGTTCGCAGGACTCTGTCACAAGTGGGGGCTCCAGATGACCCTTGTTGCAGCCGGGAACATGTGGCTCGGAACCTGGTTCGTCTACCGCTTCCTGGCCTGGCCGACACGCCTGTGGCAGCGAAAGCTCAACGCGAAAACACCAGCCGAAATGCTGGGAAAGGCCGCGAAATCTCCCGCCCTGAAATCCTACCTGGGTCTTTTGTCCGGGCTACTCCTCATCGTTTATGCTTCGGCGGTCTTCAAGGGCGCAGCAATCATGCTCTCCGGGGCTACGGGACTTTCACAGAACGCCTGCCTCTGGCTTCTGGTTGGACTCGTCGCGGCAAGCGTTTCCTGGGGCGGGCTCAGGGGCGTGCTTTTCACTGAAGCCTTCCAGGGAGGCATCATGGTGCTGGGCGTTCTCGCTCTTGTTTTCGCCATCCTCAGGGCCGTCGGAGGACCTCTGGAGGGCTTGTCGGCACTTGCCGCCCTCGAACCGACCGCCCAGGCGGACAGGGGGTTTCTGGCACTCAGTTCCGGCCAGGGCGGCCTTTTTATTTTTTCTCTCGTGGCCGTCACGTCCATCGGGGTCTGGGCACAGCCACAGCTCGTCCAACGACATTTCGCGCTCAAAAGCCCCACCGAAGCCCGAAAAGTTATCCCCTTCGCCATGCTGGCCATCGCCATCGTCGTCGGCGGCGCCTACTTCTCCGGTGCTCTCTCCCGCCTTGTCATAGGGCCTGACGTGGAATCCGTCGACTCTGTACTTCCGATTCTGATCCGGCGCCTCCTTCCCGAGGCGGGGACACAGCTTTTCGCCCTGGCCATCATCTCGGCGTCGCTTTCAACGGCTTCGGCGCTGCTTCATATCGTTGCCGCGTCCCTGACCAACGACGTTTTCGGAAAAAGCCCCAGGCGAAAGACCTGGATGGTCATCGTACCCCTCTGTGCCGCCGCAAGCGGGCTTTTCGCCATGAAAAATTCCCAGATTATCGCCATGATCTGCACAACCAGCTGGACGGTGCTGGCAGCAGCCATCCTCGTCCCTTATCTGACTCTCCTTGCCATGGGAGACCGTTTCGGCAAGGTGGTCTTCTGGGCATCATCCCTTTCGGGTCTTGTTGCGGCCCTCGGCTGGTTTGCGGCCGGATACGCCCCCACATCAACGGGGATACTTCACATGTCCGCCCCGGGATTGATGGGGACGATCCATCCGTTTTTCGTTTCCATTCCTGTATCCCTTGCCGTCATGGTGGTGTCGGCAGTTGTTTCGACAATTCTCGAACCGCGGGTCTCCGCTGTCATACCTGAAGAGTAAGACGAAAGGCGGGCCGTGACGGCCCGCCTTTCGTCCTTTTTTCAGGGCACTTTATGTGACTTTTTTGTCTGATCGGATCTGAATCCCTTCCGGTCCTGCATCAACGATAACTCTCGAACCTTCACCTACAGACCGGGCGATCAGGAAACGGGCGATAGGCGTTTCCACTTCCCGTGCAATGAACCGTTTCAAGGGCCGGGCACCGTAAACCGGGTCATACCCTTCCGTGGAGATAAAGGCCTTCGCCTCTTCGGTGATTTCGAACCCGATTCCCTGCTGCAGGAGCCTGTTTTCCAGGTCCGTCGTCATGAGGCCCACGATCTGCTTGATCTCTCCCTTTTGCAGGGGTTTGAAGAGCACCACGTCGTCCACCCTGTTGAGGAACTCAGGACGGAAATGCCCGCGAAGCTGCGACAGCACCGAATTTCTCGCCTCCGGTGCAATTTCCCCATCTTCCGTGATGCCTTCCATCAATGTCGTCGCCCCGATGTTGCTGGTCATGATGACGATGGTATTCCGGAAATCCACGGTCCTCCCGTGGCTGTCGGTCAACCTGCCGTCATCCAGGATCTGGAGCAGGATATTGAACACATCATGATGGGCTTTCTCTATTTCGTCGAAAAGGATCACTGAATAAGGCTTCCGCCTGACGCGCTCTGTCAGTTGTCCTCCTTCTTCATATCCAACGTAGCCGGGCGGAGCGCCGATGAGTCTCGCCACAGCGTGACGTTCCATGTATTCCGACATGTCGATCCGGATCATGTTTTCCTCCGTATCGAAAAGGGCCTCCGCAAGAGCACGGGCGAGTTCCGTCTTCCCGACGCCTGTGGGGCCGAGAAAAATGAAGGAGCCGATGGGACGCCTGGGGTCCTTTATGCCTGAGCGGGCCCGCAGGACGGCGTCGGAGACGAGTTCCACGGCTTCGTCCTGCCCGACGACCCTACGATGCAGCACTTCGTCGAGTTTGAGGAGTTTTTCCCGCTCGCCCTCGAGGAGCCTTGAAACAGGGATTCCGGTCCATCTCGAAACGATTTGCGAAATCTCCTCTTCGGTGACTTCTTCACGGAGAAGCCTTGTTTCCCCGTGAATTTCAGAGATATGTTCCTCGGCCTCATGAAGCTGCTTTTCAAGTTCGGGGAGCCTGCCGTGCTTGAGTTCCGCCGCCTTGTTCAGGTCGTAGTCCCGTTCGGCCTTGTCGATCCGGTCCTTGACGTTTCCGATCTCCTCGCGAAGCTTTTGCACGAAGGTTATGGCCTCTTTTTCGGATTCGTACTGGGCCCTCAGCGTATCGACACGTTCCCTGGCCTCCTGGAGCTCCCTTTTGAGGGCTTCGAGCCGGTCCCTGCTCGCCTTGTCGGTCTCCTTCTCCAGGGCGGCCTCTTCGATTTCCAGCTGCATGACCCGTCTTGACGCGTCGTCCAGTTCACTGGGCATGGAGTCTATTTCGGTCCGGATCATGGCACATGCCTCGTCGACAAGGTCAATGGCCTTGTCGGGGAGAAACCGGTCCGTTATGTACCGGTTCGACAGTACCGCCGCGGCGACAAGGGCGTTGTCCTGGATTCGGACCCCGTGGTGCACCTCGAAGCGTTCTCTCAGTCCCCTCAGAATGGAAACGGTATCCTCCACGCCAGGCTGGTCAACCTGGACGGGCTGGAACCGCCTCTCCAGCGCCGCGTCTTTCTCGATATTCTTCCGGTATTCATCCAGTGTCGTGGCGCCGATGCAGTGCAATTCCCCCCTGGCGAGCATGGGTTTGAGCATGTTCCCGGCATCTATGGCCCCTTCGGCCTTTCCTGTACCCACGATGGTGTGAAGTTCATCGATAAATAAAAGGACGCGGCCATCGCTTTCTTTCACCTCGTTCAGTACGGCCTTGAGCCGTTCCTCAAACTCGCCGCGGTATTTGGCTCCAGCGAGCAGGGATCCCATATCAAGGGCTACAATCCTGCGATCTTTCAGCCCTTCAGGCACATCACCCCGGACGATCCGCTGGGCGAGCCCTTCCACGATGGCTGTCTTTCCGACACCGGGTTCGCCGATCAAAACGGGGTTGTTTTTCGTCCTGCGACTTAAAATCCTGATCACCCGCCGCACTTCCTCGTCCCTGCCGATGACCGGGTCCAGCCTTCCTGTGCGCGCCAGGGCAACCAGGTCGCGGCCGTAACGCTCCAGGGCTTCGTAGGTACTTTCCGGGTCAGCGCTCTGGACCCGCTGCCGTCCCCGTATATCCTGCAAGGCCTTTAGGAAGCCGTCCTTGGTGACGCCGAATTCCGCCAGGAGCCTTCCCGAGGCTGCCGCCTTGCCTTCATCGATGAGAGCCGCGAAAAAATGTTCCACAGAAACGTATTCATCCTTCAGGCGTCTGGCGCTTTCCTCGGCCTCCAGGAGAATCTTTGAAAGGCGGCCGGAAACGTACATCTTGCCCGGTTCCACTCCGGGGCCCCTGACGCTTGAGCGTTTATCCAGCTCTCTGTTCGTCGCATCTTTCAGGGCTCCGGCGGATACATCCATTTTCGCAAGAATCCTGGGTATCAAGCCGTTTTCCTGGTTCAAAAGCGCTACCAGGAGATGTTCGTTGTCCGCTTCCTGGTGGCCCCGCCTGAGAGCCTCTTTCTGGGCATCCGACAGGGCTTCCCGGGAGCGCTGTGTCAGTCTGTTCATGTCCATGGAACTCATCCTCCTCTATCAGCAGCCTTTTGAGGAACTCCTCGGGTCAAAACCCGATTTTTCAGCAAGCTCACGAAAAAGGCGTCTTTCCTCCTCACCGGGGTTTTTAGGAACGACGATGCGCACGGTAACCAGCATGTCCCCGGTCCCGCCGTCGCGCCTGGGCAAACCCTTGCCCTTGAGTCGGAGCGTCTGTCCGCTTTGGGTTCCCGGCGGCACCCTGAGGGTTACCTTTCCTGTAGGGGCGTCCACAGGCACTAAGCCGCCAAGAGCCGCCTCCCATGGCGAGATATCGAGATCTTTCAGGATATTGTACCCGTCCACCCTGAAGCCCCGTTCGGGGCGCAGCCGGACCTTCAGGTAGAGATCTCCCGTGGGCCCGCCTCCGGCGGCTTTTCCTCCCTGGCCGGCGAGCCTGATGCGGGAACCGTCGGTCAAGCCCTTCGGGATGCTTACCTCGAGGTTTTTCTGCCGTCCTCCAGCATCAAGAGTGATACGTTTTTTTCCTCCCGAAAGGATATCCTGCAGGGAAAGCTCCAGGACGGCTTCGTGGTCAGGACCTTTCGCAGAAGAGCGCCCTCTGCGACCGAACCCGGCCTCGAAGACATCCTGTCCCTGCCCGAACCGGCCCTGTTCGAATCCGGAATCGAAAACATCCTGACCGTTCGCCTGCCTGAAGAGGTCGGAACCACCGAAAAAGGCCTCGAAAAAGTCGCTGAAAATGCTTCCGCCGCTTCCGCTGTATCGGCGACGTTTTCCCGCCTGTTCGAATATGGTCTCCCACCCGGGCGGCGGGGTAAATTCCTGGCCGTTCCCCCAGCTCGAACCGAGTGCATCATATTTCTTTCGTTTCTCGGGATCACGGAGGACCTCGTAGGCTTCGGTGGCCTCCTTGAATTTTTCGGCCGCTTCCGTAGCCGTGTTGGCATCAGGATGGTATTTTTTCGCAAGCTTCCGGTAGGCCTTGTGGATCTCTTCCTGGGAGGCCTTCCTGTCCACACCGAGAATCTTGTAATAATCCTTGTACTGCATGGCATTTCCTCCGTTTAGCCCGTCTTTTCGCCAACCCTTCCTTTGATAATGCCGGAGGCCCCCCGTGCTGCAAACGTCCCGTGGGGGGCCTCGAAGGGAAGATTTATCCGTTTTGCGTCACCGGCAGCCCGTCACGTGCCTTATCCCTCGTTGAAATCTGCGTCCACCACGTCTTCGTCGTTTCCGCCGGAATCTTCCGTCCGGGGTTCTGAAGCAGACTGGTCGCCCGAAGTCTTTTGCTGCCTGTACTTCGCAAGCTGTGCCATCATTTCACCGGTCTGCTTCGTCAGATCCTCAAGTCTGGATTTTTCCGCCTCGTTCTTGATGGCTTCTTTCGCATCATCTACCAGTCGTCCGGCCTTTTCTTTTTCCTCTGCCGGCATCGCTTCACCAAGCTCTTCCACATCCCGCTCGAGCTGGTAGCTCGAGGTTTCGAGAGCATTTCTGGCTTCGACCCATTCCCTCTTCTTCTTGTCCTCTTCCGCATGCTGTTCCGCCTCATGAACCATGCGGTCGATCTCCTGCTCGTCAAGGTTGGTCGAATTCGTGATCTCGATTTTCTGTTCCTTGCCGGTGTCGCGATCCTTCGCGGAAACGTTGAGAATTCCGTTCGCATCAATATCGAAGGTTACTTCAATCTGTGGCACACCTCTGGGTGCAGGCCTGATACCCTCCAGCTTGAAATTCCCGAGCTTCCTGTTGTCCCCGGCCATCTCTCGTTCTCCCTGGAGGACGACAACATCGACAGCAGGTTGGTTGTCCTCGGCCGTCGTAAAGACCTGGGACTTTTTCGTCGGAATCGTGGTATTTCGCTCTATGATCTTCGTCATGACGCCACCAAGGGTCTCAATTCCCAGAGACAGGGGCGTGACATCCAAAAGAAGCACGTCCTTGACTTCACCCTTGATGATGCCCGCCTGGACCGCGGCACCGACGGCGACGACTTCATCGGGGTTCACGCTCATGTTGAGCTGCTTCCCTCCGGTCAATTTCTTCACCAGTTCCTGGACGGAAGGCATTCTCGTCGCCCCACCCACGAGGATAATCTCGGAAATATCCTTTTCCTCGAGCTTCGCGTCCTTCAGAGCCTGCTTCACAGGACCTTCGCAGCGTTTCACCAGATGGTCCGTGAGCTGGTCGAACCTGGCCCTCGTCAGCGTCATGTTCAGGTGCTTCGGCCCGTTGGAATCAGCCGTGATAAAGGGCAGGCTGATCTCCGTGCTCGACCGGGAAGACAACTCGCACTTGGCCTTTTCAGCCGCCTCGTAGAGACGCTGCAGCGCCTGGCGGTCATTACGGAGATCTATCCCCTGTTCTTTCCGGAATTCATCGGCCATCCAGTCGACGACACACTTGTCGAAATTGTCGCCACCGAGGTGCGTATCGCCGGCTGTCGCACGGACCTCGCACAATCCTTCGCCGACTTCCAGGATGGACACGTCAAAGGTACCGCCACCAAGGTCAAAGACCATGACGACCTCGTTTTCCTTCTTTTCCATCCCGTAGGCGAGGGCGGCGGCTGTCGGCTCGTTGACGACGCGCAGTACGTTGAGTCCCGCTATCTTCCCTGCGTTTTTCGTCGCCTGCCGCTGGGCATCGTTGAAGTAGGCAGGCACGGTAATGACCGCATCGGTGACCTTCTCCCCAAGGTATGCTTCGGCGTCGTCAGCCAGCTTGCGCAGGACCATGGCACTGATCTCTTCAGGGGCATGCTCCTTGCCGCCGGCGACGACCCGAACCGAATTGTGAGGTCCTTCGACAACCTTGTAGGGGACGATCTTCATTTCCTCTTCGACTTCATTATAGTTGCGTCCCATGAACCGCTTAATGGAATAGACCGTTCCTTCAGGGTTCAGCACGGCCTGGCGTCTTGCAAGGGTCCCTACCAGACGTTCCCCGTTTTTCGCAAAGCCGACGACTGAAGGTGTCGTCCGTCCCCCTTCGGTGTTGGTGATAACCGTCGGGTGTCCGCCTTCCATGAAGGCAACGACGGAATTGGTTGTTCCAAGATCAATTCCTACTGTGCGACCCATGTCAAAACCCTCCCATAGGGAAATCATCGAATATGTGTTGACCTATTTTGACCAATACGATGCCTATTATAGAGGTCAGTAAAGATCAGGCAAGTTTCACAAAGACAAAGAACGTGACATATTACGGATTTTGGGTGTATCCCACCATTTTTCGGGAAATTTTACCCGCATTCTTTTTAAAAACAAAAAAGGGAGGGGATTTCCCCTCCCTGGTCCTGGTCTTGCCATTTTTTCGTGTTACTGCGAAGTCTTACTCTGATTTCCCGAAATTGTCCAGAGCCTGTTCAAAATGCCACCGGGCGATCTCGTTGCGTATTTCCTGTGATTTCAGGAAAAGCTCTCTCGCCTTGTCCACGTCAGGTTCTTCCTCGGTCAGAGCCAGCCGCATTTCCAGGTGAGTCCTCTGGAGGACCGTCAATTTTTCAGTGACTTCAGCCGGCAGTTCCACCCGTGTATCGGCATCATGTCTCCAGTTTCCCCGCCGCTGGGGCCTCTGACGGTTGTCCTGACGGCTCCCGTCCGAATCCGCCCACATCATTCTCGGACCGAAACACTGGAAACGGTCACCCCAGTTACCTGCCGCCCTTCCCTTGGCAGGCCCTCCATACGCAAAGGCCGAAACAGAAAAGACCATGACTCCGGCCAACGCCAAAAGTACAACCTTTTTACCCATGCTCATCCACCTCCGGATATCTTGTCACTGCATTTCTCGTTGTTACGACCAAGAGAATACCTCTAGATACCCTGGGTGGTATGAGTAAAACTACTGATTTTCCCCTTCCGCCTTTTTGCCCGAAAGGACGCCAAAGACCCTTGAAGAGATCTCTTCAAGTGGAACAAGCTCCTTGCACCCGTCGGGCATCCTCAGCTCCGCCTTCCCTTCTGAGGCGTCCCGACCGCAGACGACAGTCACCGGCGCGCCTATGATCTCGGCATCGGAAAATTTGACTCCGGCCCGTTCATCCCTTTCATCATGGAGGACATCCCCTCCGGCCGCCTCGAGTTCCTTCACTATTGCCAACGCCGCGTCGACGGCGTCCTGGTTTTTAAGGGAAGCCACGATCACGGAAACATCAAAGGGGGCAAAGGAAACCGGGAAGGGTCCTTCCGCAGGGATCAGCCCCAGACAGGCCGCATCAAGATCAATACGGCCGGACCATGAGAAAGGTCGTTTCTTCGTTCCATCGGTAGCCTGGAAAGAAACTTCTGATTCTTCCGAAAGGGAAGATTCGGGCACGATCGCCCAGGCGAAGCAAGCCAAGGCCGTGCTCTCGAGGGGAGCGCCACATGCAGGGCATGGACGGTCCATTTCGAAACAGATGATATCTTCAACACTGGTGGCGGTGAAATCCCTGCCCCAGCAGACATTGGCCAGGTGCCGGCCCGGCTCGTTCGCTCCTGTGACAATATTTACGACCCCTTCCACATGCCTGTCGGCAATGACTTTCAACCCCTTCGGCAGGCCGACGGGGCCGAGATAGCCGGCGAGATCACCCACGGTCTCCCTGATTTCCAGAGGGTCGGCAAATCGCAGAGACGGAACCCCGAGGACGTTTTTGACCTTTGTCTCACTGATTCTGTGGTCCCCTCTGACAAGGACGACGAAGATTTCCTTGCCTCCTTCTCCCTCCGCTGCGTAAAACATGGTCTTCAGGGTCTTTTCGGGAGGGACGTCAAGCTGACTGCACAGTTCGGCTATCGTGTCCGCTCCCGGGGTGTCGACAGGTTCAGGCTTTCCCGGTGTTCCTTCGCTCTCCGGAAAAGGGCTGCCCACAGGAGAATTTTCGTCTCCGCACCAGTGGCAGAAGGTGCATCTGTAACCTGCCCGGGAGAAGGGGACAGTCTTCTTGACGGGAATTGCCAGGAATTTTTCCCGCCCCCTTTCCGAAATCGTTTCTCCCGAAAGAGCGTCTTGTCTTTCCGTCGAAAACACCTGGCGGAGCTTTTCGAGCAATTCCGAAACCCTGTCCGACGCGGTGACTCTATCCTCTTCGACGGCACTAAGTTCGAAACCGTCGCCGCAGGCCTGATAAAACAACAGCGGCAGATGACGATAACTCTTGATGTATCCCGCCAGAACCGGTATCAGCTTCTTTTCGAGGTCGTCGAAACGAACTCCCTGGAACCCCGCGGACTGGAGCGCCTCCTCCGCACGATTACCTGATTTCCTCCAGAGGCGCTTTCCCAAAGGGAAAAGACAGAGCGTTTCCTGCACTTCTGGGGGAGCGACGTATCCGCCCCTGATCAACCGCTGGAGAGCGGGATCGGAAACCCCCTTGGGTTTTTCTTTCATTGTCGGCGCGAAAAGCCGGGACATCTTCATGGCGTACCCTCCCGATGAATCGTTCTTCCCCTGAATAAAGGGGTTTACTGAAGTATAGGGCATTTGGAGCCCTGTCCTCAAATCTCCCTAACTTGCAGATACTTCCGGTAGCCTGTACTCTTGATAAGAAACAATTCCCGCTGATCCTGACCGCGAACACGAAAAGGAGATCAGCTTTTCCCCGGTTCTTTAGACAGACAGAACCAAAATGAGAAAAAAGCGACAAGGATGGTGACAGCAATGGCTTTCAGTCTGGAACCGGATCTCGTAAAAGGATCAAAACCGGAAGAGACCCTGAAAAACTCCCTGCTGCAGGAACTCATGGAGACCTTGACACAGGCCCAGCAGGAGGAGGTTGTAGAGGAATTCTTCATTCTTCCCGATTTCGGCTTTGACTTGGCCATCTTCGTTCTCAAGGAGGGCATCCTGCGTAGCCGCTTCCTCAACATGAAGATCTATTCAGGGTCCCGGCCAAAGACCGTTGACATCGGAGACCAGAAAGGGTCGGGAAACGAAATGGAACTTCTCCTTCTGAACAAGAGCAGGATCGCCATGGCCGACGGGGCATTCCGATGGATCCTCTGCGACATCACAAAACAGAAGGGCAACAGGCGTTACAGCATTTTCTCCCCGGAACAGGCAAAAGAAGGCCTCTTCGGCGGTCTCAACAAGAAGAAGCAAAACAGCGTCAAGATGGGAAGTGTCATGACCTTTCCCCTGACGTGGGATACTCTTTCCGAACATATCCTCTCTTTCCTCACGTCCTGAAGATGGATCCCCTAGCGCTGCTCTCGCGGCTTTTCAAAAAAAACCGGCCGCCCATTTCCCCGGAAGAGATATCCGCGAGGGCGGCAGATCTCGACAGTTATATCGAGTCAAGCCGCGGGAAAAGACTTCTCGTGTTCGACCCCCCTTTTTGGGGCTTCCATGACATCTTCATCGACAAGGACCTCCGCCATGCCTTGGTCTCCCTGAAGAAAACGAAAGAAGCCTTTGTCTTTACCGGGGATACCAGGGGCGCCCGCCGGGTCAGGAAATATTCACATGAAGCCATGCTCGAATCGGAGGAATCCCTTGAGGCAGGAATGCTGGAATGGATTATTTACGACGACTTCGTCATCTACCATGGCCCATTCCTTCCGGTCGCCAGTTCGTCATATTACGTCGGCAAAGTTGCCGCCGTTTTCCCCTTCAAAAAAACCATCGATGATGAATGGGAACGAAAGGTCATTCCCACATTGCGCAACTGGTACGAACAGCACGACAGAAAAGGAAAAAGACGAAAGAAAAGGTAGTGTCTTTTCCCTCTTTTTGGAAAGCGGTCCACGCCCTGTATTGCCGTAATTCCTCGAGTATAATAAATATTAAGGACAATCTTTCCCAAGGCAACTACCCTGCACCTTTATGGACAGGTGATACTTGTGATCGTGGCAGACCTTCTCAAGAAAACAGTTTTTCCCGATTTCAGGCTGCGCGGGTTTCAGGCCTCCTTTCGGCGGTCACCCGCAAGTTTGTCATTCCTGCCGGCCGCAATGGGTCCTTTTCTACCGGGAGCAATTGTATGCGACAGTACCCGGAAAAGATTTGTCACATCTTTACAAATATTCCCTCTTCTCAATGTCACCCCGAAACCAGCGGCTTCTACAGCTTTTGTGCACTGCTTTGGCCAACGGCCGCACATAAACGGCGCCCGGAAGTTAAAAAACTTCCGGGCGCCGTGTCGTGCCGGGTATCAGTGACCTTGCAGGAAAAACCCTTCCCGTTTAAACCACGTCTTTTTCCTTCAAATCCCGTATCTCCTCCGCCGTAGCTTCCGCATATTTCTGCAAGACGGAATCCACATCCGCTCCAAGAACCGGCGCCGGAGCAAAGTCATCGGCAGGTGTTCCGCTCAACTTGACGGGACACCCGGGCATTTTGACTTTTCCCGCCACGGGGTGCTCCACGTCGACTATCATTTTGCGCGAAAGAACCTGCGGATCAGTAACCAGTTGCTCGATGTTGTTGATTGGACCACAGGGAACGCCAACCTCTCTGAGTCTTGCGAGCCATCCTTCAGTGCTGTCTTTCGACATGATTTCTTCGAGCTGGGGCTGGAGTTCTTCCCAGTTGGCGTTTCGGCCGTCGTTTGTGTCGAAACGGGGATCCTCCGCCAGTTCAGGTCGGCCGACGAGCTCGCTGAACCGCTTCCAGATGGCGTCGTTCCCGACGGCTATATTGATGAAACCATCGGTCGTATGAAACGTCGCGAAGGGGGCGATCGACGGGTGTCGATTACCGATGGGAACAGGAACTTCTCCGGTTACGAAATACCGGGAAATGGCATTCTCAAGGATGGAGACCTGGCTGTCGAGCATGGAAACGTCCACTTCCTGCCCTTCTCCGGTGCGATCACGATGGCGCAAGGCGGCAAGAATGCCGATGGCGCAGAAAGTGCCCGCGAAAATATCGGCGATGGAGCTGCCCACCTTCGTGGGATGATCCTCGTCAGGGCCTGTTATGCTCATGATTCCTCCCATACCCTGAAGGATGAGGTCGTAGGCGGGAAGCTGCGAGTAGGGGCCTGTATGCCCGAAACCGCTTGAAGAAGCGTAGACCAGGCCGGGATTGATCTTTTTCAGGGCTTCATATCCCAGACCAAGCTTCTCCATGACGCCCGGGCGGAAGTTCTCGACGACCACATCAATGTTTTTGATCAATCGCTTGACGATGTCGCCCGCCGCAGGATCCTTGAGGTTGAGGGTAATACTTTTCTTGTTGCGGTTGATGCTCATGAAATAGGCGCTCTCCTCACCGACGAAGGGGCCGAAGTGGCGAGAGTCGTCGCCCGTACCGGGGCGTTCCACCTTTATGACCTCGGCCCCCAGGTCAGCCAGCATCATCGTGCAAAAGGGGCCTGCGAGAACACGGGTAAAGTCGAGAACCCTGATTCCTTCCAAAGCCTTCATTACAAATCACCTTCCCTGGAATCGATGCGTATGAACTGCAATGGTAACGTCATGTGTCATTTTACCCGCCAGGGAAGGTATCGAAACTGTAACATCCTGACATGAAAAGCCCCCGGCCGTTGGCAGTTCTGCAAAAAACTCTCTACACACCTTCGTCGACAATGGAAAGCACCTCGTCGAGGATGGCAAGGGCTTCGATGATTTCATCTTCCGTAATGATCAGGGGCGGAGCCACTATAAGGATGTTCTCGTGACTGTAATTCCAGAAGCCTCGCTCCTTGAGCATACCCAGAATGCCCGGCATGATTCCTTCGGGATCCTTCCCGTAAGGGACTAGAGGCTCCCTGGTCGTCTTGTCTTTGACAAGTTCGACAGCCCCGAAAAGTCCAATGGCCCGGACCTCTCCGACAGAGGGATGGGCTCCCATGAGCTTCTCCAGCTCTTTCTTGAAAAACACGCCTCTCTCCCGCGCCTTTTCGATCAGGCCTTCATCCTTGTAGACATCGATAGTCGCCACGGCGGCGGCGCATCCGACGGGATGGCCGCTGTAGGTCAGGCCGCACATGAGGGGATTGTCGTCAAAGTGCCTGGCGATCTGTTCATTGACGATCACTCCACCCAGCGGGACGTACCCGCAGGTAACGCCCTTGGCGAAAGTGATAATGTCGGGTTTCACACCCCAGTTGTCCACGGCAAACCACTGACCTGTCCGGCCCCAGCCGCTCATGACTTCGTCGCATACCAGGAGGACGCCGAATTCGTCGCAGAGTTCCCGCACGCCCTGAAGATATCCCTCGGGCGGTATGATGACACCGTTACTGCCGGTGACGGTCTCGAGGAAGATGGCGGCCACGTTCCCGGGACTCTCGTATTCGAGCTGTTCCCGAAGCTGTCCAATATAATAGGATGTGGCTTCGGCCTCCTTGCCAAAAGCCACGGGGGCGCGGTACAGATAGGGATCGAAAAATTTGACGAACCCCGGTATCCCAGGCTCGCTCGGGAAGCGTCTCGGTTCTCCCGTCAGGTTTGCGGCACCGTAACTGGCTCCGTGATATGAGCGGTATCGTGAAAAGATCTTGTTCCGTCCCGTTACCATCCGGGCTATCTTGATCGCGTTTTCGTTGGCTTCCGCTCCGGCATTTGTAAAAAAGACCTTTGCCATGCCTTCCGGCGCAACTTCCACAATCTTTCTCGCCGCTTCCGCCCGGACATCCACCGCAAAAGGCGGCGCGAGGAAAGCAAGGGTGTCAACCTGACGCTTGATGGCGTCGGCAATCTTTTTGTTGCCATGGCCGACGTTCATATTGACGAGCTGCGACGACATGTCGTAGTAGCGCTTGCCCGAGGCATCCCAGAAATAAATGCCTTCGGCTTTGGTCACGTGAACAGGTTTCAGGCCTTTCTGGCGGGCCCAGGAATGAAGATTGTACGTCCTGTCAACTTCCAGGACGCCACCGGTCTTGTCATGTTTTTGATCTGTCATGAAGTTCTCCTCCCAAAACAAAATACTGTTGTCCCGTTCCCTCGGGAGCGGGATATTCTGCATACAACGATAACACAGTTTTTTTACTTTTCCATGCATTCAGGATCATTTTCCAGATCGCAGGTTTCCCCGCGGCGTTCCATTTCAAGGGTGGCATGCCCGATACCACTGTCGAAAAGTGTCTTTTTGGCCAGCTTTTTGGCTGCGTAAAGCTCTTCGATAGACGCATCACCGGGAAGAACCAGGTGTGCCGTGAGAATCGTCCTCTCGCCGTCGAGGGACCAGACGTGAAGATCATGCACGGAAAGCACGCCCGGGATTTCGGTGAGAGTCCTCTCAATGTCCTCCAGTCTCACGCGGCCAGGAGTTCCCTGGAGGAAGATCTCGAGAACGGAACTGAGTTTTTTCACCACATTCCAGAGAATGAAGGCCGAAACGGCCACTGAAAGCAGCGGATCCAGGATATACCAGGGCCTGAATGCGAGAACAATGCTTACGATGAGCACGGCCACCCAGCCGAGAACGTCCTCAAGAAGGTGCCATGCGGCCATTCTCGCGTTCATTGAGTTCCCTTTCCAGAGCCTGAATGCCGCGAAAGAGTTGACGCCAACCCCGAAAAGGGCGAGCAGAAACATACCGGTGATATTCGGTGCGTCGGGAGAAAACAGTTTCGGCACGGCTCTCGACAGCACCAGTATCGACCCCGAAACGAGGACGATGGCGTTTATCAGGGCGGCGAGCAATGAAAACCGCCTGTAGCCGTAGGTAAACCGGCTGTCCCGGCCCTTGTGCGAAACTTTCTGGAGAAACCAGGCCAGGCCAAGACTGACGCTGTCCCCGAGATCGTGCACGGCGTCGGACAGGATTGCGACGCTTCCTACAGCGAGGCCGCCGACCAGTTCTATGACGGCAAAGCCCGCATTGAGGAAAAAAGCCGTACCGAGATGGCCTTCTTCGGTCACATGAGCATGATGGTGATGATGTCCCTCAGACATGTCTCGTGGTCCCTCCCGACAAACACATTTTAGGAATATCGCCTTGCGCTGTACTTGAAGACTCTTTCACGGGTATCATGGATAAGGTGTTTTCCCATTGAAAAGGAATTCCTCGAAGGAGCTGATCCCCTTGTCACGACAGAAACAGGACGGGAGTTTTTCGATTCGCGAAGCGAACGAAGGCGATGTCCCGGTGATCCTTTCGTTCATCAAGGAACTGGCGGAATACGAGAAACTCGCCGTAGTGGCTACCGAAGAAGGACTTCGCAAAGAGCTTTTCGGCGAAGACCCGGCAGCCAACGTCGTTCTCGCATGCAAGGGTGACATCCCGGTTGGATTTGCCGTGTTCTACACCACCTTTTCCACCCTGCTCGGAAAACGCGGCCTTCATCTGGATGACCTCTATGTCAGACCCGAGTGGCGCGG
Organism: Thermovirgaceae bacterium; assembly: GCA_046542505.1. Classification (GTDB taxonomy): domain Bacteria; phylum Synergistota; class Synergistia; order Synergistales; family Thermovirgaceae; genus UBA1876. The sequence goes on from JBKHBH010000007.1 coordinate 28,393, forward strand.
ACGGGGAATCGGCAAGGCCCTGCTTTCCCATCTGGCGGCTGTCGCCGTGGAACAGGGATGCGGCCGTTTCGAGTGGTGGTGCCTCGACTGGAACACCAACGCTCTCGATTTCTACGACAGGCTCGGCGCGAAGCCTGTGGAAAACGTCCTTATCCTGAGGTTGACCGGCAGCGCCCTCGAGGAAACCGCAAAGGCGAAAACCACGTCCTGAGGATCAGCCCGTTTCTCTCTCGCGGTACCGTTCCGAATCAAAGGGAAGAGCCGATTTAAGTCCTTCGAGGTCATTTGTGGCGACGATGTAGCGCTGTCCCGTCGTGAGAAGGAGTTCAAGCCCTTTGGAAGGCCCCACGCAATAGAGCCAGCCCCCCTCTATTTTCTTCAATCCCATCGAATACCAGGGAATCGGCTTTACTGAAAGGGATTCTATCTGGTCGAGGGGGATGCGCTTGCGGATAAAACCAGGCCCCATGGAGACGTCAAGGGTTTCTTCGGTTACACGAACGGTCATCGAGGTAAAAAGCACCATGATGATCCCGACCAGGGTTCCGGCCACGCCAATGAGGCCATAGGGAGTCATGCCTTCCGGAGCCGATCTCCAGCCGTTGTAAACAATAAACAGGAACGTCACTCCTAAAAGGATCCTCAAGCCCCATCCATTTTGTGTGTGGACATATTTCTCCATGCTTCGCCTCCAGCCTGCAGTCCCGTTGCCGTTGCGGCCCGAGGGACCATGCATTATACTGACACTATACTGCAGTAACCAGACAAGTTCCCGCCATGCCGAAAGGAGGAGCCCCCGATGAGTGGAGTCTACAAGGTCATCGAACTCGTTGGATGCAGTGACACTTCCTGGGAAGACGCCGCACAGACAGCCCTGGAAACAGCGTCAAAAAGCCTGCAGGATCTGCGCGTCGCGGAAATCGTCAAACAGGACGTAACGATCAAAGACGGCAAGGTGGACCAATTCCGCGTCCGACTGAATGTGTCTTTCAAGTATCATACCGGCGAAGAATAGGCCCTCGCCGGCTTTCCATCGGGAAAAGAGGCGGCCTGCAGGCCGCCTCTTTCTTGTCCTCGCTATCTCACCAAGGCGTTGACGGCGATAACAAGCGGACCCGAAGTCGACGTGTACCTTTCAAGCTGGACGACATCTCCTTTAAAGGAGATGCTTTTATCTATCCAGAGCCTGATTCCCTGCTCCTTCAGGAGGTGGAATTCCTGCGTGCCTTCCGGCTCTCCGCCCTGCACGAGGGCGACGATCGACTTCCCTCAGCCGGAGCCAACTTCAAAGACAGAGAGGTATGCCACATTTCCCATTCTGCTAATTTCCTCTCTGGCCGATTCCGATATTTCCAGCTTCAGTTGGGCGGCAGAAAGGGTCGCTGCAAACACAAGGGTGAGCATGACGAGAAGTGCCGTCAGTATCCAGCGTTTCTTCATGCTTCTTCTCCTCCCACTTTCTCAGTGCATTTTCCGCTCCCGGCGGATTTTTTCATAGGCTTCCTGGATCCGCTGAAACTTTCTCGATGCTAGTTCGATGAATTCCTTGTCGAGATTCTGCCCGATGAACTTGTCCGGATGATATTTCGCAACAAGCTCCCTGTAATGTTTCCTGACCACCTCGTCACTGTCGCTTCTCCTGCAGCCGAGGATTTCATAGGGATCAGCAGGCTCCCTGGAGGCTCCTGCATATTCCTGGCGATACCCACCCCCGCCGCCCGCCCCTTCACGGGATCTCCTGCTTCGAGCCTGCCTGAAAATGCCCGACAGGATTTTCAGGACCATCAGGAGGAAAAGCAGCAGCGGAAGGAATCTCAAGACCCTCAAAAAAAACAGCATTCGTCCGCACTCCTGGTTCTTCCTTGCAAAATCATGGCGACTTTTGTTCCCTGGCGTTTTTCAGTTCGCGGAGCCTTTTTCGGGTTTTCTCTATGTCGGCCCGCGTATCCTCGATCCATTCCAGACGTTTTTTCTGGTCCATCTTCCCCGCCTTCCGGCCGGATTCGAGGACGGAAAGTTTTTTCTTCTGAATGGCAACCCATTCCTCGAGTCTTCTTTCCTGTTCAATTTGTTCACGAAACTGTTCGGCTTCCCCGTTTTCTTTTACAAAGGCCCTGCTCACTTTGTATCCCTCCGCAACGATTCTGGCCCCTGCTCGTGCCGGAGACTTTGAAGATGTATTATAACGCGACAATGTCCAAACACGAAGGAAACGGATCGTCTCCCCAAAAGCCCTTTGGAGCCGGCGGTCCTTCCTTTGTCAAAGTGAAACGTCGTAGTCGCATTCATGGGAACCCTCTGCGCCGCGGGGCTACGGAACCTTGAGGCAAATCGGTTCACATGAAGAGTCCTGCTCCTTTGGCGGCGCTGCCAGGCGACGATATTGCGTCGAACAGCCCCGGCCCCGGTAAAAAGCGAGGGCGGGGAATAAACCCGCCCTCGCCGCAAAATCCTCCGTTGATGATCTTTTGCTGCTTTCTTTCAGCCCCTGTTCCGGGGGCGCGCCCGATTCAGGTAATCCGTCCAGAAGCTCACAAATCCCCTGTGGGCGCTGCGGACCCTTTTCCGGCACTCGGGCGTCAGCCTGTCGGAAAAGTCGAAAGAAGCACCGCTCACAGAAAGAAGCCATCCCTCAGGCACCCTGCCCAGGATCTTTTCCGCCAGTGCAAGAATGCTGCCGGGACCAAAGGTATGCATGTTGAGGCCGTCTCCTCCAGAAGAAAAGGGATCGACCCGCTCCAGTGCATACCCTTTTTCGTGGGTAATGAGCGATGCGTCACAGAAAATCGCCACGTCGGCGTCTTCAGCCTCGAGTACAGCCTCGGGGACCAGTTGGTGTCCTCTCCACAAGACCGCCTGATCGCCGCATTTGCGGACCGTACTGACGACGAGTCGGGAGAGAACGTGCCCGGCGCCGTCATCCTGTCGTGAAGGGTTGCCGTATCCGAGAACCAATACACGCACGGCTGTCACAGGCTGTCTATTCCTTGAAGCACATCGCCAGTTCCCTACCCCCGGCGTCACAGACCGTCAGCTTGAGAGGCATTTTCCCGACGGCATGGGTCGAGCAGGAAAGACAGGGATCATAGCAGCGGATGACGTGTTCCATTCTGTTCATGACACCTTCCGGCACATCGGGACCCTTGATATACTCGCTGGCAATGGCATGGACTCCCCTGTTCATGGCGTAATTGTTATGTCCTGTGGCAACAATTAAATTGACTCCCGTCAGGGCCCCCTGCTCGTCCACCTGATAGTGGTGGATGAGGGTACCCCTGGGTGCCTCGATGACGCCGATCCCTTCGGGGTAGATCTCCTGAGACGTCACGCGCAAATCGCTGCCGGTAATATCAGGATCTTCCAGGAGTTCGCCGATGCGCTCAAGCCCGTAGAGCAGCTCGATAAGGCGGGCATAGTGGTAGTAAAGAAGATGATGGACCATGCCCTCGTCGCCCGCCTGTCTGAAAATCTTCAGTTCCTCCGAAGCCTCGGGAGTGGGAATGTCGTCACAGGCATTCACACGGCCCAGGGGGCCGACCCTGTAACTTCCGTGAGGGAAACCGAGAGGCCTGTAGAAGGGGAATTTCAGGTAGCTCCAGGGCTCCACGTGCTCGCCAATATGGTCGAGGTAATCCCAGTCGGCGAACTCGTCAATGATCCGCCCTTTTGCCCCTCGCAGACGGATATCCCCGTCATAAAGCTCCAGGTAGCCGCTGTTGACGAGGCCCAAGCAGGCCGTTTCCATGGGAGCGAACTTCAGAACCTCTTTCTTGTGCTCTTCGAGATACCCCTTGATAAACTCGATGGCTTCCCGGGCATCGGATTTCATCGATGGGAGAGCCCTAAGTATGGCATCTTTTTCGTCCGTCCTGAGGCCTCTGTTGACCCCCCCTGGAATGCTGTGCCAGGGATGGACCTTTTTGCCGCCCAGAGTCTTGATAATGTCCTGTCCAAACTTCCTGAGAAAGATTCCCTTGGTGGCAAGATCCGGGAATTTTGCCGCCAGTCCGGCGATGTTCCTCGTCGCGGGATCGGCATCGAATCCGAACAGCAGGTCCGGGCTCGAAAGGTGGAAGAAGCTCAATGCGTGGGACTGGACAATCTGCCCCATGTGAAGAAGTTCGCGGAGCTTGTGGGCCGTCGGCGTGACCTCGACGCCGAGAATGGCATCGCAGGCCTTTGCCGAGGCAAGGTGATGGCTCACGGGGCAGATCCCGCAGATTCTCGGGGTGATTTCGGGCATTTCCCGGAAATCACGCCCCTTGCTGAAGGCCTCGAATCCCCTGAACTGGGTGACGTTAAATCGGGTTTCCGAAACAGATCCATCCTCAGCGAGATGGACCGTTATCTTGCCGTGACCCTCTATTCTGGTAACCGGATTGACTTCCAGCTTGCGTACTGTCGTCATGTCATCGCCCTCCTTAATCGTACCGCATCATGTCCGTGGGCACTTTGGGAATTCTGCCTTCCAGCAGTTCCTGGAAGACCCACAGGATGGTCTCTGGATCGGGCGGACAACCGGGGACGTAGACATCCACCTTGACGGCGTAATCAATGGGGACGGCTTTCGGCAAAAGGGCCGGGATATCCTCCCCCGGGATGACCCCTTTCGGGTTGACCGTGCTTGGTGTGTTGACGTACCCCTCCCTCAGGGCTTCCTCGGACGTCATGAAATTCCTCATGCTGTTGATGCCGCCAAAAACAGCGCAGTCGCCCCAGGCCACGAGGATATCGCACTGCTCCCGCATCTTTTTGGCGAGATGGAGTTCCTCCTCATTTCCTAATCCACCGGAGATGACGCCGACATCGACTTTGGGAATCTCCTTCGCGTCGACCACCGGCGAATACAAGATATCCACCTTGTCCAGAAGTCCGATAATCTTGTCGTCGATATCCAGAAAGGACATATGGCACCCGGCGCAGGCTTCGAGCCATACCGTAGCGAGTTTCACCTTTGCCATTACCGCGACACCTCCTCCAGCTCGACCATCTTGGCCTTGTTCGGAGCGATCTGGCTTTCGTAGATCTGCTCACAGGGAGCAGCCTCCGGCTTGCCGAGGCTTACGTCAAGGTTTTTGGCCACGTCACCGAGCACCGACGACAGGCTTCTGACGTCCCCCTGTGGGGGCACGATGACGTTCAGTCTACGTCGTTCACCTTCGATGGTGCAGAAATGGCCGCTCCTCTCATACCACGCAGGCGCGGGAAGCAGCACATCCGCCATGTTCACCAGAGGATGCGCCATGTAGGGCGACTGGACAACGACGAAACGCGTCCTCGAAATAGCCGCCAGGGATTCCTCGTCTTCCGGGACGAGACCCGTTGAGAAGACGTACAAAAAGTCCAGGTCTTCCTTCCCGAGCCACGTCTTTTCCGCGAGAACGGTGTTGATGGTTCCGAGGCTGTTCCCGCTGGAAACGAGAGGGACCACGCCGATGCCGTCGTCAAAGAACGCGCCGGCTGCTATGGCCAGGTTGACCGCCGCCGTGACGACCTCCGGATTCGTTGAAACGGCGCTTCCAAGCACGAAGACCGGCTTTTCAGATGTCACGAGGCAATGGACGAGCTTCTCCAGATCCTCGATCCCAATCCCGGCAGCGTCACCCGCCTTGGTCAGGGCATCACGGTAATCATTGAGGGCTTCCGTGCCCTTGCCGATATCGTCTTCGGCGAGTTTCAGTGACGTGATGGTCCTCGCGAGTTCAAAGAGAAGTCCCGCATCGCCGCAAGGTTGTTTCAGTCTCAGGTCCAGATCGGTAATGCCCTTAAAAGGATTCCCTTTATTACACACATTGATGAGGGACGCTTCGTTCTTCAGCGTTCCAACCCGCATGTAGCTGGCGACGACAGGTGCCTCCACGTCGGGCTTCGCGCAAAGATTGATGATGCAGTCGCTGTTGAGGATGTTGTGAGCCGCAGTAAAGGGTCTCGTGCCCTGTTTCCTGAATGGCTCGAAACCGTCCCTGAAACCTCTCAGGATGTCGCCGTCAAAAGTATCCAACCGCTTTATGCCCATGGAATCACGGAAAAACCCGCTGAAGACGGCGAGCTCCTCGTCGGTGCAGAGGCTGGAGACCAATGCTCCGGCACTCTCCTTTTCCTGTGCTTTCGAGAACTGCTCTGCCACGAGGTTCAGTGCCTCTTCCCAGGACGCCTCACGGTAGTGCGCACCTTCGCGGATCATGGGCACGTGGATGCGGTCCCTCTCCGTCGACCTTGGCAGATCAAGGCGGCCCTTGTAGCAAAGCTGGCCTCCATCGGGCTCCTCGGTTCCGAGGCCTTCCACACGGGCGATGCTGCCCGTGCGGACATACCCCTTGAACCTGCAGCCTACCGCACAGAGGGGACATACGCTCTCGACCACGTCATCGCAATCGCTTCTTCTTCCCCTGTAGGCAAATTCCCGAATAGTGATCGTCCCTGTGGGGCAGACCTGGGCACAGGCGCCGCAGTTTACGCAGGTGTCGCTTTCACCGAGCTTTTTCCCCAGATCCGACATGATTTTCGCGTTCCATCCGCGATCCTTGAGATCCAGCGTGTGAGCTCCGACTTTTTCCGCGCAGACGCGGATGCATCTCAGACAGAGGATACAGCGGTTGTGGTCGAGCTGGAGATCCGGGTGGGTTGCGTCATTCTCGAAGTCGTAATACAGATAGGGGTACCTGACGTGATCCATCTCGTGTTCGATGGCCAGCCGCTGCAATTCACAGTCGCCGCTCTGGGAGCAGTACATGCAGAAGTGGTTTCTCCCTGCAAAAAGGAGCTCCAGAAGCTGTTTCCTGTAATTGAAAAGCGTCTCTGTCTGGGTATGCACCACCATCCCGTCCTGAGCAGGCGTGGTGCATGCCGTCAGAAGCTTCGGGTTCTTCTCCACCTCCACCACGCACATCCGGCAGGATCCAATGGGTGTAAGCCCTTCAAGGTAACACAGCGTGGGAATGTAGATGTCATTCTTGCGCGCCACCGTCAATATGGTGTCGCCATGTTCACCCTTACACTGCTTCCCATCTATGGTCAGGGTAATTTCCTTCATCGTCTCTTCCTCCCCGCCGCTTTAGTCCTTGTGTACCGCATTGAAAGGGCACACTTCCAGACACGTCCCACACTTGATGCAGCGCTTTTGGTCGATCACGTATGGAGTCTGCCGGTCTCCTGAAATGCAGTCCACTGGGCAGTTCTTGGCGCACAAACCGCATTTCCTGCAGGCTTCAGTATCAATGGTGTAGGTAATGAGATCAGGGCACACCTTCGCGGGACACTTCTTGTCCCTGATGTGCGCCTCATACTCGTCACGGAAGTATCTGAGGGTCGTCAGAACGGGGTTCGGCGCCGTCTGTCCGAGACCGCACAGGGACATTCTCTGGACCATATGGGCGAGCTCCTCGAGGGTTTCAAGGTCTTCCATGGTCCCCGCACCTTTGGTGATTTTCTCGAGCAAAAGCAGCATCTGCTTCGTTCCTTCCCTGCAAGGAACGCATTTCCCGCAGGATTCCCGCTGGGTGAATTCCAGAAAGAATTTCGCCACGTCCACCATGCAGGTGTCCTCGTCCATGACGACGAGACCGCCCGAACCCATGATCGCTCCGGCCGCTGTAAGTGATTCGTAGTCGACGGGCAGATCCAGGTGCTCTTTCGTGAGACATCCTCCTGAAGGTCCCCCTATCTGGACGGCCTTGAACTCCTTGTCATCAAGAATTCCTCCACCCAGTTCGAACACGACCTCGCGGATGGTGATACCCATAGGAACTTCGATAAGACCCGTGTTCTTGATTTTCCCCGTCAGGGCAAAAACCTTGGTCCCTTTCGATTTTTCGGTGCCTATGCAGCTGAACCAGTCGGCGCCGTTCAGGATGACCTGGGGAACGTTTGCCCAGGTTTCGACGTTGTTGATGTTCGTGGGCTTCCTCCAAAGTCCCGACTGCGCCGGGAAGGGAGGCCTCGGCGTCGGCATGCCCCGTTTGCCTTCGATGGAGGCCATGAGAGCCGTTTCTTCTCCGCAGACAAAGGCGCCGGCACCTTCCTTGATGTGGAGGTGGAAACAGAAATCCGTTCCCATTATATTGTCGCCGATAAGCCCGTATTCTTCGGCCTGGGCAATGGCGTTTTTCAACCGTTTTATAGCAAGGGGATACTCGGCCCGGCAGTATATGTACCCTTCGTCGGCTCCGATAGCATAGGCGCCGAGAAGCATACCCTCGAGAAGGGTGTGCGGATCGCCCTCGAGAACTGACCGGTCCATGAAGGCACCGGGGTCGCCTTCGTCGGCGTTGCAAATGATGTACTTCTTTTCGCCGGCCGCCTTTCGGGCGAACTCCCATTTGAGCCCCGTCGGGAACCCTGCGCCTCCACGTCCCCTGAGGCCCGACTTTTTCACTTCTTGCAGGGTCTTTTCAGGAGTCATTTCGAGAAGGGCCTTGGCCAAAGCCTGATATCCGTCCCTGGCAATGTACTCGTCGATATGCTCGGGATTGATGTAACCGCAGTTTCTCAGGACCACCCTGTGCTGTTTGCTGTAAAAGGGCATGTCCTTGTAATGTGGTAACTTGTTCATTTCGCCTGGAACGGTGTAAAGAAGCCGTTCCACGAGCCTGCCCTTGTAAAGGTGTTCCTCCACGATCTCGGGAACATCCTCTGGAGCAACCCGGCAATAGGAGGCTCCCTCTGGATAAATTACGACGAGGGGACCCATTTCGCACATTCCGTGGCACCCTGTCTCGACGAGTTTCACTTCACTGTCAAGCTTTCGCCGCGTCAACTCCTCCTGGAGGGCCTTATACACCGCGGGGGCGCCGCTCGCCGTGCACCCCGATCCTTTGCAAACCAGCACGTGGGCACGATACAAAGCCATGTCTTTAGCCCCCCTAGTCAGTTCTTCCGATAACCTTGTCCTCTGCGACATTGCCGTTGACAAGGTGTTCGGCCACAATTCGTGCGGCATCCTTCGGCTCGACATTGCCATAGGTGATCCTGGGTTCGCCGGGCCTGATAACATCGACAAGGGGTTCCTTCTGGCACATTCCTATGCATCCCGTCGTCTCGATTTCAACATCCTTGAGTCCCCGCTTGTCGAGCTCTGAGAGAATGGCCGTCATGACATCACGGGCGCCGGCGGCAATTCCGCAGGTTCCAGTCCCAACGATAATCCTCTTTTTTCCGCCTGAGCGCGCCGACGTCAGGTCTTTTGCCTGTTCCTTGATTTTCCGCAGATCTTCAAGACTCGTAATTTTCGGCAAGGCACTCACTCCCTTCCTGAACGGAGCGTTTTGATATTTTTCTTTCACACAGCGGCGCAACCATTGCGCCGTTTTGCCAAAAAGGTTTTGTCCTCCGTGATCCCTACGGGTTTCCCCGTGCTGACGGCAACATGTTCTCCGTTACATGGTGAAAGGGAAAGTCCCGGACAGGCCACCCTTCAACAATCACAACCAGAGTGTCGGCCTTTTCGCCCGAAGGAAGGCAATCTGTAAAGTCGGTTTCAGAAAAATGGTCGGTTTCTTTCCCTGTTTCCGGTCTGATCTCAAATCACCGTCTTAAAGTTTGGTGCACATTTGAAAATAATGTTTCCAGTCTTAACCTTTCTTTTCCTTCACGTCGTTCAGAACGGGGTCTTTTTTGCAACGTCCAGGGAAACAGTTTCTCTTTACGTTGCTTCTGCGTATGTTTATCGATAACTGCTCGGGTACACCCGCCTTCAACAAAGGCCCCACGATATCCGTGCGTGCCGGGAGAAACCCTGAAGCATCCCGTTTTAGTCGTACTTGTCGAGAATCGACTGTACCTTGTCCGGAGTCAGCCTTCCATGGGTCTCGTCATCGACCATCATGACGGGGGCCAACCCACAGGCTCCGAGACAGGCGACGGGTTCCAGTGTAAAGCGCAGGTCCTCGGTCGTGTCGTTTTCCTCGACATCGAGGATTTGCTTCACCTTGTCCATGATCTTGAGACTCCCTCGTACATGGCAGGCCGTTCCCCTGCAAACCCTTATGATGTGCCGACCCCGGGGTTTCAGATGAAACTGCGCATAAAACGTCGCCACGCCGTAGATATCCGCCTTGGGGATCTTGAGCTCCGTGGAAATTGTGAGCAAGGCTTCCTCCGGCAGATACCCGAACTCATGCTGCACGTCCTGAAGGATCGGAATGAGGCCGCCTTTCTTTCCTTTCCAGGGCGCTACAAGCTCCTTCGTCTTTTCCGCGACTCCCGCTGTTAGAAGTGCCACTACCACCACCACCTGGATTGGAGATTTTGTGAACTCTCTGTCCCTGCAAAGCTTGTGAACGATACCGCTTTCTCTAACCACAAGAAACAAAAACTTTGTAAAAATGAATTCTCTCAAAAAAAAAGACATCTATCAACTCTTGGGACCAGACCTTGCCCCCAGGGCCAAAAATCCACCTGCGCACACTCCGGTTTTTCACAACGCGCTCTTCTTTAAATCGCCGCCGCCAAGTGAAAACTCGCCTCTTTATTTAGGGGCTCCGCCGCAGGAAAGATGCATGCATGATACCATTACAAGACAAAAAATGCAGGCTGCCCAAAAAGCAGCCTGCAACGACTTTGTAAAAAGTTGGCTGAATTTCGCTTTTGCCTGCGGAGTTTGCTCTCCAGCTTCTTCTTAGTCTTGCTCGATGGAAAGCACTCTGCCCTGGACTGTTTCGCTCTTCGGCAGCCTCACAATTACGACACCGTTCTTGAAAGAGGCCTTTGCCTTGTTGGGGTCAACCTCTACGGGCAGGTTGACACAATAGTTGACGTTACGCGACTGTTTCCTCACGTAGTAGGTTTTCCCCTCGTCCTTATTCTCTTCCGTCTCTTCTTCCTTCGACTGGAAGGTCACCCTGTCCGGGAAGGTTTTGATCTCCATCTTCGAGGGCTCGATGCCCGGAGCATCGACCTGTACGACGATTTCATCATTCTCCTCATACATCTCTACCGGAGCAAAACGTCGGGCCATGGGCCGGAGAGCATCTGTGAAGCCCCTGAACATCTCGTCCATGTCGTCGAAGATGGTCCTCGGCGCATTGCCGAAAGGCATAAGAGTACGTCCATTCATGATCTCCCGCCTCCTTTTTTGAAGCAAATTTTTGTCTACGGTCAAAGTATAAAAAGAAAGGTTAGCGTTGGTCAAATTGCTTAGTCAGGAATAGTCAGCCTTTTGGCTGTTTTTCGTGTGTTTTTTCGTTTTTATTTTTCCTTTCGCCTATTTTCCTCACGTATATTGGCGTGTCATCCCATTTTCTGCCTTTTCCGGGATCGTTCTTTACAGACACTTTTTGGCGGGAAAACATAACTCGACATAAGGCTGTATGATTATGTGGTGAGACCAATAAAAAACCTTTTCAGACAGGAGGTGTCTCCCCTGAGTGACGGAAAGAAAGGCAACCAGGAATTTGGAGGATCTATCAAAAACCTCACGTCCCTGGAAATTCCCTCCCTGCCCGGAGTTGAAAAAAGGATCGTCTTCGGGCCCGGGAGGTTCTGGGAAGACTATGTGGTCAGACATTTCACCGTTGAGCCGGAAGCTTCAACACCTTTCCACAATCATGACTGGCCCCATTACATCATTGTCCTGGAAGGTACCGCCGAAGCCCTGATCATGGGTGAAACGCTCCGGCTTGAGGCCGGCTCGTGGGCCTATGTCCCCCCGGACAGCGACCACGGATTCCGGAACATTGGCGAGGGGCCTCTTTCGTTCCTCTGCATCGTTCCCCGGCGGGGTGATCCCGATGCGGACAGACAAGGGTTCCTGGAACGATCCTGAAAAACAGGAGGAGGAAACCTCATGTCGCGCATCAGGAAATGTACGGGCGCCCTTTCCCGGGTGATCGCAGCCAGGCTTGCTCCGGGATGTGACCTTGTAGAAAGCATTGAAACGATTGCGAAAGAGGAGAACATCACCAACGGGATCATACTCTCGGGCGCAGCAAGCCTCAGAAAGGCCGTTCTGCGGAACGTCGGAAGCTTTCCTGAAAAGTTTCCCATCACAGATGATGTCAGGATCTTCCTCACACGCACGGACCCCATGGAACTTCTGGCGCTTTCTGGAAATATTTCGACCCGCGACGGCCAATTTCATCTTCATTGCCACGTCGTCGTCTCATCCGGCGAGGAAGACGGCAGGGCCTACGGCGGCCACCTGATGAAAGGCACAGAGATCTTTTCCACTGGCGAGGTGGTCATCGCTGAGATCACCGGATGCGAGATGATCCGTCTCGAGGACCAGGAAACAAAAGCAGCGGAATTGCACTTTCGCTAAGACAAACTCCTGAAAGGTCATCAAGGGAGGCTGGTCGATGAAAGGGCACCGTGCAGCATTTCCTTTGTTTTTCGTTACAGCAGTTGTCATACTGTCAGTTTACTCCGTGGCTGCGGCCTCTCTTTCATCGCCTCCCCGGCCGGTCATGCACGGCCCTGATTCCATACGGGCCGTGGCACTCACTTTCGATGACGGGCCACATCGTTGGCACACGCCTGAACTGCTCGATATCCTGCGGAAATGGGACGTCAAGGCAAGCTTTTTCGTCGTCGGACAATGTGTTGCGGAAAACCCGCGGCTTCTGCAGAAGATTCACGAAGAGGGGCACTGCATCGCGAATCATTCCTGGTCCCATCCGGACCTGACTCGCTTCTCCAAAAAAACTCTTGTGGATGAAATCCGCTTCTGCAATCAGGTTGTTGAAGCCTTGACCGGCGGGCGGCCAAAATTCTTCCGTCCACCCGGCGGCCGCTGGAATGACGAGGTCCTCAGCGTCGCATCCGAAGAGAACCTTCTCTCCGTCCTGTGGACAGTGAACGCCTACGATGTCCCTCCGAAACCACCGGAGGAACTGGCGGAACTGATCCTGCGCAGGACACGCCCGGGAGCTATCGTGCTTCTTCACGACGGCGGGGGGGCCACCGCTGAGGCCCTCCCGATCATCATTGAAAGACTGCTGTCGGAAGATTATCTGTTCGTAACCCTGGATCAGATGTTCCCGACACGGATACCCCCTATACCCCTCTCCATCGAGAGGGACGACGACCGTTAGGGAAAGGAACCACCCTGCTCAGGCTTTCCGAAGCTTGAAGAAATACTTCGCCAACCCCGAAGCCTCCCCGATGACAAGAGCGGCCCTTCTGATTCTCACCGAACGGAGAGCCTCGACCAGCTCTTCCGGGGACACGCCTTCAGGAGCGTAGTACGTGGCGAGGTATGTAAAAAGAGCCAACACACCAATCGTCAGACCCACAGAAAAGGGCGCGGCGAGTTTTGTGCGTCCGTGCAGGCGGGTCACTATAAAATTCGCTACGATAAAACCAACGACAAACATGACCAGGGACATCACCAGATCCAAGGACATCACCTCTTTTCCCGCCCAGTCTACTCAAAGGAATGCACCCGGGCAACACGCTTTCACGCGGACGACATAAAACTGTGATAGAGTTTTCCCGCAGGAAGGAGGCGGTTCAAACGGTCAAGGTCGGACTGGCTCTCGGTGGTGGTGGCGCCCGAGGGCTCGCTCATCTCGGGGTACTGAACACCCTTGAGGAAAACAGCATACCTGTCGACATGGTCGCCGGGACGTCAATGGGTGCCATCATTGGTGCCATGTACGCACAGAATCCCGATGCCCGGGCCGTAATCGACCGTTTCAGGTCCTACCTCGGGAAATCCGACTATGAAGTCCTGGGGTTGGAGGACATTGTGCCCACCGAGGAAGAATCAATGCCCATGCTTCAAAGATTTGCCCGAACCATCGCAAAAAGAATCCATATCAGTTCCATAGGATCCCGATCGTCACTTCTGAAGCCCGACGTTCTTGACAACGCCATCTGCCATCTCATAGACGACGGCCATATAGAGGACGCGGCGATTCCCTTCGGTGCGGTGGTCACAGATCTCAATTCCGGCGAGGCACTCCTCCTTCAAAAGGGCGACATCAGGCGTGCCGTCCGCTGGAGTGCCCTCATCCCCGCCTTTCTCCCGCCTGAAACGAACGAGGGCCGTCTCATTGCCGACGGAGCGGTCACAACACCCGTTCCAGTGGACCTCACACGGGCCATGGGAGCCGATGTGGTTATCGCCGTTTCGGTAAACCCGACGGTCATGACATCCCTTGAGGATCAAAGCATCATCAGTATCATGCAACGGTGCGATCTCATACGCGGCGTCCATATGTCCCGCCTGCAACTCGAAAGGGCTGATGTCGTCATTCATCCGGATACGGCCGACAGCCACTGGAGCCTGTTTCTCGAATGCGACCGGTTCATCGATGCCGGCGGCCGTGAAGCCAATGCCCGGGTGCCCGAAATCCACAGGCTTTTGAAAAAGCGCACCAGCTGGCTTTCAAGTGTCATTGACCTGGTGCGTCGAGGAGGAAAATGACATGGATCTTTCCCGTTCTTCAGGCATCCTGCTCCCCCTGTTTTCTTTGCCCGGTCCCTGGTTTACAGGTGATCTCGGGGAAGGAGCCAATGCCTTCATCGACTTTCTCAAGAGATCTGGCCAGAGCTGGTGGCAGGTTCTTCCCGCCGGCCCCACCGACTTCACCACGGGTAACTCCCCCTACAGCAGCCCATCGGCTTTCGCCGGCAATCCGCTGTTTGTCAGTCCTGAAGACCTGGTGACAAGGGGATATCTGGCAAAAGAGGAGATTTCCCTTGAGCATACCGAAGACATGAGGACCCGACACAGCCGATACTGCGATTACCTCAGTAGCCGCAAGGCAAAAGGGAAACTTTTCCGAAAGGCCTGGGAAAACTTCCCGCCCTCCGGGATTGAAGAGGAGGCTTTTCAGACGTTTTGCCGGGATCATGCCGCCTGGCTCGAAGATTACGCCCTTTTCAAAACCATCAAGGACAATCTGGGCGGGAAACCTTGGTATGAATGGCCCGAAGATCTTCGCGACAGGCACACTGAAAGCCTGGATGCCGTGCGAAAGGAACACCGCAAGGAACTCACCTATCGAAAATTTCTCCAGTTCCTCTTTTTCAGCCAGTGGAAATCCTTGAAAAAGCGCTGCGCCGAAAGCGGCATCGGGCTTATCGGGGACATGCCAATTTACGTGTCCCACGATTCCGCTGACGTATGGGCCGAAAGGTCCCTTTTTTGCCTCGACTCCCTCGGCATCCCGACGGATTCTGCGGGAGTGCCGCCGGATTATTTCAGCGAAACGGGGCAGCTTTGGGGCAACCCGCTCTATCGCTGGGAAGTCCACCAAAACAGGGGATACGACTGGTGGCTGAAACGACTCGGACACAATCTTTCCCTCTTCGATTTCGTCCGGGTCGATCATTTCAGGGGGTTCATCGATTTCTGGGCAGTCCCGACCGGAGAAAAGACGGCGGAACGCGGCCGGTGGGAACGCGGCCCGGGGAAGGATTTCTTCGGCGTTCTTAAAACCTGTTTTCCCGAACTCCCCCTCCTCGCCGAGAACCTCGGGACCATCACTCCCGAAGTGACTGAGGTCATGCGGGAATTCGCGCTTCCCGGAATGCTCGTTCTCCTTTTCGCCTTTGGGGAAGGGTTCGGAGAAAATCCCTACGCCCCGCATAACCATACCCGCGAAGATTTCGTCTATACCGGCACTCACGACAACAACACCGTCAGGGGATGGTTCGAGGAGGAACTCGATCCCGCGGGAAAAGAGCTGCTTGCGCGCTATCTCGGCCACAGTCCGGTGAAAGAAAGCGTCCACCGTGACCTTGTCAGGATGGCCCTTCAATCCGTGGCGAGAGTTTCCATCGTCCCCCTGCAGGACTTTCTGGGCCTTGACGCCCGGGCGCGCCTGAACACACCGTCCACCACGGCCGGGAACTGGCTCTGGAGGGCCCTTTTCGAAGACCTGTCGGACCATCTTGAGCGAGAAATTCTGTCTCTGACTGCCTTGACGGGACGGATGAGACGGGACTTGCGGGATCACCCCGACGTTGTGAGATAATCGGACCCGTGAAAAAACCCGAAAGAGAGAAAGGGAGATCTGCAACATGGCGAACATGATTTACGGCAAAGACATAGCCCATTCCCTGCGCTACATGATGGAACAGGATCCGGCCTTCCGGATGGTTGCCTATTTTTCCATGGAGATCGGCATCAGACAGACTATACCGACCTATGCCGGCGGTCTTGGCGTTCTGGCCGGAGACATCCTCAAGAGTGCCGCCGACCTGGGTGTTCCCATGGCCGGTGTGACATTGCTCTACCGGAAGGGCTACTTCCGGCAGACATTTTCGGAATGCCGACAGAAAGAAGAACCCGTGGAATGGAACCCCGCCGACGAGCTTGAACTCCTTCCGAACGAGGTAACCGTCATGATAGAGGGGCGGGAGGTCACGGTAAGGGCCTGGACAATCGAAATCGAAGGAAAGGACGACTTTGTCGTGCCCGTTTATTTCCTCGACACCGACGTGGAGACCAACACCCCCCAGGACAGGCAACTTTCCTGGTACCTCTACGGCGGCGATGCGCGATACCGGCTCTGCCAGGAGATCGTTCTCGGCTCTGGCGGTTTGCGCATGCTCAGGGACCTGGGGTATTCCAACATCGAAAGCTTCCATCTCAACGAAGGACACGCGGCCTTTCTGCTCCTCGAGCTGTTGAGGGAGCAGGGCTACGAAAGCTACGACCGCATCCGCGAACATGGCGTCTTCACCACCCACACCCCCGTCTCGGCGGGCCATGACCATTTCAGCTGGGACCTCATCAACAGCACAATGAACCCTGCCATGGCCAAGCGGCTGCGACGGATGATTGCGGCGGAAAGCGTTTCCATGACGGACATTGCACTGAAATACAGCCACTACGTCAACGGCGTCTCAAAAAAACACACCGAAGTCAGCCGCAAGATGTACGGCAGAGACGATGTGGATTGCATCACCAACGGTATTCATGTGGACACCTGGATCGGCCCGGAGATGGCCGACCTGTTCGACAGGAACATCAAGGGATGGCGCAACGCTCCGGAGCGGCTGGTGGGGACCATGAACATCCCCCCCGACGATATCTGGCAGGCCCACTGGAAGGCGAAGCGGCGCCTCCTGGACGAGGTCCGGGACCGGACGGGAAGGGACCTCGATCCGGAGAGACTGACCATAGGGTTCGCCCGCCGCGCGGCCCAGTACAAGAGAGCCGACCTGATTCTCAGCGACGTGAAGCGGCTTGTGGAAATCGGAGCAGGCAAGATACAGCTCGTATTTGCCGGAAAGGCTCACCCGCATGACGAAGGTGGGAAGGAAATGGTCTCCAGGCTTCTCTGTGAAGCCCAAAACATGGTTGGAACAGACCTTCCGATCATTTACCTCGAAGACTACGGAATGGATCTTGGAGCCCTGCTTGTCCAGGGTGTGGACCTCTGGCTGAACAACCCGGTTCGCCCAATGGAGGCTTCGGGGACCAGCGGCATGAAATGCGCCGCCAATGGCATTCCGAATTTCTCGGTACTCGACGGATGGTGGATCGAAGGCTGGGTGGAAAATGTGACCGGATGGGCCATCGGGCCCGCATCCCACGAACAGGACCAGGCAGACTCTGCTGGTGATGCGAGAGCCCTCTACGAGAAGCTGGAAAACACTGTGATTCCCACGTATTACGGCAACCGGGATCACTGGAAGAACATGATGCAATACTCCATCGCATTGAACGGAAGCTATTTCAATACCCACAGGGTCGTCCGGGAGTACTGCGAACGGGCCTGGGGAATCCGCTTCCGGGGGCTCTAGAAAGAGCATTCAGAAAAAGAGCCCCTCTGGCCTCCTCCGGCCAAAACATTTACAATGGTAAAGTAATGTCATGAAGTCTTTCCGGAGGAGGCCGAACCGACTTGCCGAGAAAGAGAAGCCCCGTCAAGGTTCTCCATGTCACTCCCGAAATGGCCCCGCTCTCGAAGGTCGGCGGCCTCGGTGATGTCGCTGGCTCCCTGCCCAAAGCCCTTCGCAGGCAGGGGTTTGATGTTCGAGTCCTGACCCCGGCCTGGCCTGGTGTCATCGAAAAAGCAGCCGGAAAAGGTCTGACACCGCAGGTGGAAATCCCGCTTTTCCCCCTTTCTCTCCGTTGGAGGACTTTCGAGGCGAGGCTCTGGAGCACCACCTTGTCGGGCGTTCCGGTTTACCTTCTGGAGCAGGACGAACTTTTCTCCGACCCCGGAATCTATCCCTCACTTCTTGATGCCGACCGGGTCCTCCCCTTCGCCGCCCTGGCCCTTGCGGTTTTGGAATTCCCCCAGCAAACGGGCTGGACACCGGAAATCGCTCATGTTCATGACTGGGCGTCGGCTCTGGTCCCGGCCTTTTTCCGCTGGCACAGGCACTGGAGCGAAAGACCCGCAAACATTTCAACCATTCTGACTATTCATAATTTGGCGCACCAGGGTATCGTCGACGCCGGGGTGATCGAGGAATGGCATCTCAAGCCCGAGGCTTTAGGAATAGACGGACTCGAGTTTTATGGAAAAGCGAATTGTCTCAAGGGAGGGATCGTGGCCTCCGATGTGATAACCACCGTCAGCCCTTCATACTCAAGAGAAATCATGACGCCTGAATTCGGAGCGGGGCTCGACGGACTCCTGACATCGGTACGCGGAAAAGTTTCCGGCATTCTGAACGGCATCGACCCCGAAGAATGGAATCCCGTGAACGACCCATACCTGCCTGTTCCCTTCGACGTACATGACACGGAGGGAAAGCGGGACAGCAAAAGGGCCCTGCTTTCCCGTTTCGACTGGATGGACGACGGCCGACCCGTCTTCTCCTTCGTAGGGCGTCTCTTCCACCAGAAGGGAATCGACCTCCTGCTCGGGGCACTGCCGGACCTTGTGAAGCATCGTGTTCGCCTCATTATCATCGGTACCGGCGAAAAGGAATACGAGAACCGCCTTGCCGAAGCGGCCGGGCGGTACAAAAAAACCTTGGGGCTCCGTCTTGCCTACGACGAAGAACTGGCGCGCCTTGCCTACGGCGGTTCGGACATGTTTCTCATGCCCTCGGCCTTCGAACCCTGCGGTCTGTCACAGCTTATAGCCCTCCGTTACGGTACTGTACCCGTCGTCCGGGCCACGGGGGGGCTCTTTGACACCATCGTTGACGTTGACGAAAACAACGAAGGGTACGGGTTCGCCTTCAGGGAGTTTTCCGTCCGGGCCTTGCTGGAAGCTATAAACAGGGCCATCAGCGCCTACAGGGACACCTCCCGGTGGCAGGAGATCACCAGACGGGCAATGGCTCAGGACTTTTCCTGGACGCGTTCGGCCCAAAGCTATGGAAAACTCTACAAGTCATTGCGGCATGGGAAATTTTCATCACCGGAAAAACGCAGAACAGAAAAGGGAAGGTGGGATCATCCATGATACACGGCAAATACGGCAGAACCCTCGCGCTTGTCCTTGCAGGAGGCAAGGGAGAACGGCTTATGCCCCTGACAAAATACCGTGCCAAGCCGGCCGTCCCCTTTGCCGCCAAATACCGCATCATCGATTTTGCCCTGTCTAACCTCGTCAACAGTGGGCTTTTCTCCATTTACGTCCTGGTCCAGTTCAAAAGCCAGTCCCTGAACGAGCACATCGAACGGGGCTGGCAGTTCGGGGACGCCATGCGCGACCGGGATTTTTTTGTCACCCTCGCACCTGCCCAGATGTGGAGCGGAGAACACTGGTACCAGGGCACCTGTGATGCCGTTTTCCAGAACCTCCACCTCGTCACCCTTTTTGATGCGGATCGTATCTGCATCTTCGCCGCCGATCATATTTACAAGATGGATGTGGAACAAATGCTCGCCTTCCATGTTGAAAATGGAGCCGATGCGACGGTAGCGGCCAATGTGGTCCCGAAAGCCGAGGCTTCCCAGTTCGGTTGCATCCATACCGATGAAAAGGGCCGGATCATTGGTTTCGTGGAAAAACCCTCAGACCCGCCGGAGATCCCCGGGAAACCTGGATATTGCTACGTCTCGATGGGAAACTACATCTTCGAGAGAGAAACCCTGGAAGAGATTGTCATCGAAGATGCCAGGGACCCTTCGAGCAACCACGACTTCGGGAAAAATGTTCTTCCCGCGCTGCACAACAAATGCAAGGTTCTCGCCTATGACTTCTCGACCAACAAGCTCCCCGGCAAGGACCGCCCCTACTGGAAAGACGTGGGGACCATCAAGGCCTACTGGGAGGCCCACATGGACCTCTGCCACCCGGATTCCGACATGACCCTCTTCAATCCGAAGTGGCGCATAAGGACCGTGTCCTTCGCCGATCCGCCCGCCTATTCCTATCCCTCCGGCGGCCAGCAATGTTCCGTGATCGGGACACTTCGGGCGGAAGGAAGCCGAGTCCTGGGTGCCGTCGTCCACAGGTCGATTCTTGCCCGCAGCACGCTGATCAATCCGGGCGCAGTGCTCGAGGAGTGCATCATCGGCCAGGGAGTGACCATCGGGGAAAACTGCAAGCTCCGACGTGTCATCGTCGATGCTCACAACGAAATCCCCCCTGACACGGTCATTGGTTATGATCTCGAGGAAGACCGCAAAAAATACTACGTTGATGAGGCCTCGGGCATCGTCGTCATAGGCATGCCCGCGATGCAGCTGCGGAAAGACATTGAAGTTCCGCTTCCACCACTCATTGAACGCTAGTCTTTCTGAAACCTCGTGTTTGACAAGGAACACAAATACTATATATTGGTACCAGTATTTCAGAAATAAGGCGGTCCGGATGACTTTCGTCCTGCTGCAACAAATTTCGGGATACCTGTGCATGAACAATCAGGACACGATATAATCGCAACCGGTTTTTTCTCTTAACAGCCTGTTCCAGGCAAACAAATGGTTACGTCCTTTTTTAAACCCGTAGAGCCACCGGAGGGACCCCTTTCACCGGTGACAGCCTGAGGTGATACGTATGAAGAACATTATCCAGATATCTGAAGCGGCTTCCCTTGCCCTTCATGGCACGGG
>JBKHBH010000140.1:0-2532 GCA_046542505.1 Thermovirgaceae bacterium
TTGAAGATGACGGGGGCCGGGTGGCAATCGATGCAACGAAGGGGTCTTTTGAATGGGCCATCCCTGACGGGTTCATTACCGCCTTCGGGCCCGAAAAATCTGGAAACGTCCGGATCATGGTGTTTGACACTGAGGATTTCGAGACCCGTGATGTGAGCGATTATTTCACAGTTACCGGAAAAACGTCGGTCCCTTCCGGAAGTGACCCCGGCAGGAAATCCGACTCCCCCTGGTTAGATACCATCGAGGAATATTACGGGGCCATCGACGAAGGGCGTTACAGGGAAGCCTTCGAAATGCTCTGTGACTGCAAGGTTGTCGTTACCGATCCGGATGGTTCGAAGGTCTCCCTTGGACCCCGGTCTGATTTTGAAACATGGCAGCAAGCACATCACAAGATCGAAAGGGCGAAAGTTCTTCATGTTGAGGAAATATCTGAAGAAGATTCTTCTTTATCCAGTCTCGGGTTCAGGACGTTCGGGATAACCGTTGACCTTCGCCTGCGCGAAAAATCCTGGAGTGTCCCATCGGGTGAGAACACGGTTTTTATCCATCTGGTAAAGGGTACAGACGGCATCGTCAGGATTCTTGGCATCGGGACCGGCCCCTGACGAAAGACTCCATTCAGGCGATCCATCGCCGCCTGATGTTATAGAGGGAAATGGCGAAGAGCCCGGCGCAGAAAGCGGCGAGAGCCGCGAAGTCGATGATAAAGGACATGCGGTGAGCGCCGTGGACGGCCCCGTGGAGGATGTCGGCCCCGTACGTCAGGGGGAGTGCGTAGGAAAGGGGGCGGAGGAATACCGGCAGCTTTTCGATGGGAAAGAAGAGCCCGCAGAGAAAAATCATCGGAAACCGGAAAAAATTGGAGAACGTCTGGGCCTCGAAGACCTCGCTCACGGCCACGGCGATGAACAGGCCCAGGAAGGTCGAGCTCACGGCGATCAGCAGGACAGCAGGAAAGAAAGCAACCCACAGGACATTTGAGAGGTCGGCGAAGAAAGCGGCCATGATGACCGGGACAAGGGCGTTTGCCGTCCCGAAGAAAATGGCGCCGCTTGTCTTGGCGAGCATGAGCGTTTCAAGGGAGATGGGGGCAAGAAGAAGCCTTTCGAAAGAGCGGTTCTTTTTCTCGAAAGTGACGGTCACCGCCAGCATCGAGGTGGTGCCGAAAAGAATGGAAACGGCGACCACGCCGGGAAGCAGGGAAGGGATGCTTCCAAGGCCACTCCCTGAACGGATGAAGAAAGCTCCCGTCCAGGCGAGGGGGAAGATCAGTCCCCAGCTGATATTGGGCGGTTTCAGGTAGTAGGTTTTCATGTCCTTGGCGAGAATGTTCCAGAAGGCAATAAATACGTTCATTCTCCCTTCCCCCTCCGTTCCTTCTCCTTTTGCATTGCGTCAGCTTCGATACCGGTGATCCTGACGAAAACGTCCTCAAGGGAAGGGCGTATCCTCCGGGCTTCATAGACCTGGGCTCCGCAGTCCTCCAGGAGCCGAATGACCGGGCCGACCCGGATGGCATCTGTTGATTCCGCCCTGATAACGTTTTCTTTTAAAATGTCGAAATCCACTCCCGGGAAAGAATCACGGAGCTTCCCGAGAAGCTCTGGTTTCACTTTGGAGAGAGAAATGCGTACCACCTTACGGTTTTGTATCGGCTGGAGCAGCTTTTCCACGCTCTCGATCCGGACGATTTCCCCTGAGACAATAAAAGCGATCCGGTTGCAAAGGCGCTCCGCTTCCTCGATGTAATGGGTCGTCAGAAAGATCGTCGTCTCCTCGTGGTGGAGATCGGCCACAAGCTGCCGGACCTGGCGGGCGCTCGCCACGTCGATCCCTGTGGTGGGTTCGTCCAGAAACAGGATCTGCGGCCTGTGGGCGATGCCGGTGGCGATGGTGAGCTTGCGTTTCATCCCCTTCGAGTAGGTGGCGAATTTCCTGTGGGCCGCATCTTCCAGGCCGAAGGTGCTCAAAAGCTCCCGCGCGCGGTCGGTACGCTCTTTTTTGCCCATGCCGTAAAGGGCGGCGCAAAAACACAAATTCTCGAAACCGGTCAGTTCGGGGTACAGGTTGCTTTCATCGGGAACAACACCCATGAGATGCTGGGCGGCCTTGGGATTTTTCGAGCAATCGATCCCCGCGATACGGATGGTTCCTGAATCAGAGCGGGCAAGGCCTGTGAGCATGTTGATGGTCGTCGTTTTCCCGGCCCCATTGGGGCCCAAAAAACCGAAAAGTTCCCCCTGGAGGACGGTAAAATCAACACCCGCCACGGCGCGGACCCCGTCAAAGCTTTTGACAAGGCCATGGACTTCGATTGCCGGAACGCTTTTTTCATTCATGAGGTTCCCCTTCTTCCGTGTCTTTGACAATTCCATTGGCGCCGAGGATATCATGGGCGACTGTCTCCCATTGGCGCAGCCTGGCCTCGTCGATCCGGTAATGGACGAAGTATCCTTGTTTTTCGGGGATCACGATCCCCGATTCCCGCATGGTACGAAGATGTTGCGAAACCGCAGCCGGGGAGAT
>JBKHBH010000053.1:0-14049 GCA_046542505.1 Thermovirgaceae bacterium
CGCTTCCGCCGCCGCTTCCTTGTAAAACTTCTCGGATTCCAGCTCTAGTTTCATTCCGATGTTCAAAGCCGTCATGTCGAAGTCGGAAACCTTCTCCTTGAACTCTCTCGTAAAAATCGGACTTTCTGCGTCTTCGAAGGAAGCAGGGGCCGGAAGTTCCGGCATGGTCAATTCTTTTCCAGCTTTGTAATCCTTTGCCAATTGAACGAGATTGTCGATATGACTTTGTTCTTCATCAGCGAGCATTTTGAACACTTTTTTCGCCTTCGAATCTTCCGTTTTCTCACTGGCAGTCTTGTAAAGTTCTCTGCCCTCTATCTCCGCCTTAACGGCCAGTTCCAATACGTTTATCAGATCCATAAACCATCCCTCCGAGTGTGTAAATAATTTTCGTTGCACAAAAAGTATAGAATCAATCCAGCAACATGGTCAAATGGACATATGTCGCAACTATGCCAGTACGGCAGCCTGACGAGGTAAACTGGTAATAAAGACAGCTGTCACGTGGAATGTACGAGAAGCTTTGAAGGCTGTACAATTCACGGATGCCGTTCAGAAATCAGTTTGCGGTAACCCCGCGTACCGGCTTGAAGATTCGTGTTAATTTGTAACGCTTTTCGGGTTTTGTAAAGTGAGGTGAGGTTCAACATGAAGGGTTTCGGCGGGAAGAAAATCGGTCGCGCACTTGGCGGCGGCGGCGCCCTTGGAGCAGCGCATATAGGTGTCCTTAAGGCACTGGACGAATCGGGTATTAGTGCCGGATGTATTTCGGGGACCAGTGCGGGGGCCTTTGTAGCCTCGTTGCACGCTTTCGGGAAAGAATGGAAAGAGTTGGCGAAAATAGCGAAACAGATAAAGTGGATGGAAATTTCGAAATTATCCTTGTCCCAGTATGGGTTACTTTCAAACAAGAAATTGGGCGACCTTATCACGGAAAACATCCGGGATGCAAAAATAGAAGATGCCCAAATACCCCTGGCGGTTATCGCCACAGATATTGCCACAGGAGAAAAAGTCGTGCTCTACGAGGGGAACGTGGCAAAAGCAGTAATGGCAAGCACGTGCATACCTGGGATTTACGTGCCCGTTGAGATGGCCGGCTCGCTTCTCGTCGATGGAGGTATCGTAGAAAACGTCCCGGTCTCGCCCCTTCACAAGCTTGGTGCGGAGGTTATCATTGGAGTAAATCTGAATGCGGGGCACAGAAAGAACAAGCCAAAAAACATTGTTGAGGTTTTGCTCCGTTCTTTCGACTTTACACTGAAGGCTGCGACCCGCCTGCAGGCGGAATGGGCTGATTTTATCATCGCGCCTGATTTGACGGAATATAGCATGTATGACATGAACAAAACGGAGGACCTTATAGAGGAGGGGTACCGGGCCGCAAGGCAGTCCCTGGATGAGCATCTCTGAAAACGGGCACGGGGAAGCAAAAGGTGACAAGAGAAAGCTGCGCACGGAATAGCTCGGCATATTCCCAATAAATGTGCGATCTTTCATAATTTACCTGACTCAATAAGTGGATTGAATAAACCTGAAGGAGGCTGTTTTTTTATGGAACAGGTGATTCCAACGTTGCAGGAATGGACGATTCTTTATGGTGTTCGTATTTTAGCGGCTCTTGCGATTTTTATCATTGGTCGGATGGTGGCCGGAACTGTCAAGAAAGTGCTCATACGGACCATGGGAAGAAGCAAGATGGACCAGACGCTGATTTCCTTCGTGGCCAGTTTAACCTACGTCGCCCTGATGGCTTTCATCATTATTGCGGCTCTCGGGAAACTTGGAATCCAGACGGCGTCTTTCGTGGCGATTATTGGTGCAGCCGGCCTTGCCGTCGGTCTGGCGCTTCAGGGTTCTCTTGCCAATTTCGCAGCGGGTGTGCTGATGATCATCTTCAAGCCCTTCAAAGTGGGAGATTACATTGAAGGTGGAAGCATGGCGGGAACTGTGGAGGAGATCAGCATCTTTACGACTCATCTGAAATCTCCGGACAACAGGGTGATTATAGTTCCGAATGCGAAAATCACCAGCGACAGCATCGTCAACTATTCCGCAAAGGAGATCAGGCGTGTCGATTTGAACGTTGGTGTCAGCTACAACGATGACATCGACAAGGTTAAAAGCGTGCTGTGGGATATCATCCATTCCGATGAGAGAGTCCTCAAGGACCCGGCCCCGACGATCGCCCTGTTTGAGCTTGCAGACAGCAGCGTGAATTTTGTCGTCAGGCCTTGGATGAAAAGCGGGGATTACTGGAGTTTTTACTTCGAGATCTATGAAAAGATCAAAAAACGTTTTGATACAGAGGGCATCAGTATTCCCTTTCCCCAGCAGGATGTACATCTTTATCACGGCAATCAGTAAAACGATAGGCTTTGGGTGGTCGCCTGCAATACTGGCGGCCGCCTTTTCAAACCAGAAAGATTGCCCGTAAAGGAGAATTTCCATGGCAGAAAGAGCCTGCTATCAAATGACCACCGATGAGGTTCTGCAGAGCCTTGGAACTTCACGGGAAGGGCTTCCGAGAGATGAGGCGAAGCGTCGTCTGGAGGAGTACGGGCCGAACGAAATAACATCCGATGTTTCAACTCCGAAGTGGATGATATTCCTCTCCCAGTTCAGGGATCTGCTCGTTTTGGTTCTGGTTTTTGCAGGGATTATCTCATTTGCCATCGGGAGCATACGCGACGGCACGGTCATGTTTGTGATCGTGCTGATCAATGCCACCATCGGGTTTGTGCAGGAATACAAGGCCGAAAGAATTCTGGAGCGCCTGAAGGAAATGATCACTTCACCTGCGAGAGTGAGGGTTGACGGCGAACTTTCCGAGATTTCCCAGAGCCGGCTTGTTCCTGGCGATATCATTCAGATTGAAGCCGGAGACAAGATACCGGCGGACTTAAGAATTCTGGAATCGTTCAACATGAGAACCAACGAATTTTCCCTCACGGGGGAATCGACCTCGCAAGAGAAAAACAGCAAGGTCATCAGGGAAGAATGCGTACTCGCGGACCGGGAGAATATGGCCTATACGGGAACGACCGTCGCAACCGGGAATGGAGTCGGTGTTGTAGTCGGCACGGGGATGAATACAGAGATGGGCAAGATAGCCGACATGACACAGGAAACCAGTGCCGTAAAATCTCCCCTGCAACAGGAACTGGCGGCTTTGGCCAAATGGCTCACGGCGATAGTGGTGATCATAAGCTCTGGACTTTTCGGCGTCGCACTCTGGCAGGGATTCGGCTTTTTCACAAGCATGGTCTATGCCCTGGGAATCGCCGTTGCCACCGTACCTCAGGCCTTGCCCGCACAGGTGACAGTGGCCCTTTCAGTTACCAGCAAGCGGCTTGCCGAGCGAAAGGCCGTAGTAAAAAACCTACCCTCTGTAGAAACTCTTGGCTCGACAACGGTGATTTGCACAGACAAGACAGGAACCCTAACAAAAAATGAGATGACCGTCAAGACACTCTGGTTTGACGGAAAAACGTGCAAGGTGACAGGGATCGGATATGAACCGGAAGGAGAGATTCAGGACGAAGATGGTAACACGCTTTCCCGGGAATGGATAGACGAAGCGGAAATCATGCTGGATGCCGCGACAATGGCATCAAACGCTGAAATTCATCCTCCCGATGACGAACACCATGGCTGGTATCCCATTGGTGATCCCACCGAGGCCGCGCTCATAACGCTTTCGATGAAACTAGGAACCCGGAGCCCGAAGGAAGACGAAGAAAACCCCGAATTGCACGAGTTTCCCTTCGACTCGGAGCGAAAGAGAATGAGCTCCGTGAGGCAATTCGGTGACCGGAGACAGCTGGCAATGAAGGGAGCCACTGACAGTGTGTTGTCTGTGGCGAAATTTATTTTGAAAAACGGCGAACCTGCACCCCTTACCGAAGAAGACAAGGAAAAGATAAAAGAAATAAACGAAACATGGTCGAAGCAGGCGTTGCGGGTTCTGGCCATAGCTTTTCGGCCTCTCGAGGAAAACGGGGAAGATTACAAACTGGAAGAAACCGAGAGAGACGTAGTGTTTCTGGGCCTCGTGGGCATGATGGACCCCCCCAAGGAAGGTGTCCGAGAGGCCGTAGAAAGCTGCAAGAAGGCGAAGATTCGGATTGTGGTGATGACAGGGGACCATGCAGTGACAGCCCAGGCGGTGGGGCGGGAAATCGGGCTTTCCGACGAGGGAGAACCACCGGTGTATACAGGCAGGGAAATGGAAGACATGGATGACGGAAAACTAACGGAAGTCCTCATGTCCTCCAATGCGGTGATCTTTTCTCGGGTTTCCCCCGAGGACAAGCTCCGGATCGTAAAACTTTTGGAAGCCCGAAATGAGGTCGTTGCTGTTACAGGCGACGGAGTCAATGATGCACCCGCCTTGAAACGTGCAGCCATAGGTGTAGCCATGGGGCGGACGGGGACCGATGTCGCCAAGGAAGCATCGGAGCTCGTGCTTTTGGACGACAGCTTCCCAACATTGGTGGAGGCGATAAGAGAGGGCCGGACGATTTACAAAAATCTCGGGAAAACCGTTTTGGCCTCAATGACGACGAACATGGCCGAACTCGTCATCGTTTTGTTGGGCCTTGTCGGAGTCGCCGTCGGGAACTGGGCGATACCGATCCTTGCGATACAGATTCTGGCAATCGACCTGCTGGCGGAAGTTCTGCCGCTTACATTCTTGACCTACGATCCGCCCACTGAAGACATTATGAATATGCCGCCGCGGGACCAAAAGGAACACATCATGAGCCTCGCAAGTTCTTCAGAAATCCTTTCACTCGGAGCGCTCATAGGTGCTCTGGCCTTCATGAATTTTTACCTGTTCATGGTACGGGAGGGAATCATTCTTACGGCGGACATGATGAGCTCACCGATATTTTCGAGAGCGACGGCGGTCAGTTACCTTACGATCGCCTTCTGCCAGTTTGTCAATGTGCTTTCGAGGCGATATCCCTATACCAGCCTTTTCAACAGGAACTTCTTTTCGAACAAGATCCTTCTGGCTTCCATCGCCTGGTCCGTTGCAGCAGTTGTTATTGGAGTGAATGCACCGATCATCAGCGATTTTCTGGCCTTTAAAGGCCCGAACCTTTTGGACTGGGGGTTCATACTAGGGGCGGCTGGTGTGTTCCTGGCCGTTTTCGAAGGGATAAAAGCCTGGAAACGGTCGAAGCGAGACAGGGTGGCTCAGAAGGCGTGAAAAAAGATACCTGGTTGCAAAATACTTGAGATTCATTTAAGTCTAATTTCTGGTTTTTGCCCATGTGCATGTTGGCTTCAGCCATGGTGATATGTCTTTTGTTGCTTTACGTGGATGCAAAGACGGGTTTTTTGCTTCCGACAGAGCCGGAATCCTCAACACAATGAGATCGACGCTGGCTGTTCTCATCGGTGCTCTTGTGACGGCTTTGAGCATTGCCTTTTCGAGCACAGTGGTCGTCCTTGATGGAACCGATTTCGAAGGATATGCTGATACTGCCTTCAACCAGATAAGGCAGTATGGAGGGAAAGATCCTTCCATTTTGATCCACCTGTTGGAATCTTTCGAGAAAATATATGGACATACCTGTAAAAGATCTCACTGAAAGACCGCTCGGCAGCATGCCTGCATGATTCAAAGGGCGGGGAAACGACTGAAAGAACATCAGGACCGTGCTGATGTTTTAAAGAGATTCGAGATGCTTGCGCAGCTTTATCGTGAAGCCGAGTCGACGAAAAGCGATTGAAGGCCTCCCCGGACAAGATCAACATACCCTCTGTCGGTCAGTTTCAGGTCAGGAATAACTGAAAGGCAGAGAAAGCTCATGGCCATGAAAGGATGCTCGAGAGTGGTGCCTAAACCGGATGCCGCTTTCTCTACATGGTCAAGCCCGGAAATTACCTCATCTGCCTGACCAGGGTTCATGAGTCCGCCTACTGGAAGTGGAAGTGATGCCAGTACTTTTTCATTCCGGCAGGCCGCGAGACCGCCGCCTGTTTCGATAAGAAATGAAAGGGCAGTCCTGATGGATGTGGTATCCATACCGGCAACGATGAAGTTGTGAGCATCATGTGCGAAAGAGGAGCCCAATGCCCCCTGGCGAAGGCCCAGGCCTTTCACAAACCCGATCGCCAGCCTCCCTGTTCCCTGGTTTTTCTCGAGAACGCAGAGCATTGCAAGGTCCCGTGACGGGTCTGCGCAAAGGCAGCCGTCTCTGACAGATGGTTTCATGGCTAGGTGGTCTGTTACGACTTGTCCAGGTTTCAGACCGATAACACGAATATCTTGTCCTGCTTTGGCCTGGATTCTGAAAGATCCTTCAGGAGGAAGGCTGATTCTCTTCCTGCGAAAAGATAAGGTTCCGAAATCTGTCCTGGGGATGGGGCCTTTCGTGAGGCGTCCGTCAATCACAACGGGCCGGCCGCTTTTCCAGACATGCCGCACTCGACAGCTTTCCAGGTTATCAACGGAAACGATATCGGCCACGTATCCAGGGGCAAGAGCACCCCTGTTTCTGTAGCCGAAGTATGCAGCAGGAGTAAGGGTCGTCATGCGGAGTGCCGTAAGTGGTGAAATACCTGATCGTGCCGCAAGGCGGATTTTCTCGTCCATATGCCCCCGTTTTTTGAGATAGGCGGCGGTCAGGTCATCGCTTACGAACATGCACCGACTGGATCTGGTTTCGTTTTCCAGGATCAGTGGTGCCAGGGTCTCGAGATTGTGTTCCGTGGCACCCTCCCGTATCATCAGCCACATGCCCCTTTTGAGCTTTTCACGCCCTTCCTCGAGGGTCACGGTTTCGTGATCGGAGTCGCATCCACTTGAAACATAGGCGCAGAGGGCTTTCCCTACAAGACCAGGTGCATGGCCCGATTTTATGTACGTGCGAGAGGCGAAAATCTTCTGCCATACCTGCGGATCGCCTTCTATGACGGCAGGGTAGTTCATGACTTCTCCGAGTGACTTGCACCACCCGCGGTCGAACATTTCCACGATAGCCGAGGCGTCGAGTGGTTCGTAAGGGGTTTCAAAAGAGGAAGCGGGGACGCAGGATGGAGCGGTGAAAAACATGTCTAGCGGGCATTCCAGGCTTTCGCGCCACATGAAATCTACCCCGGCAAGGCCGCAGGTATTTGCAATTTCGTGCGGGTCCGCGGCTATGGCGGTGGTCCCATGGAGGGCGGCGAGTTCCGAAAAAGGGGCGGGTGTCAAAAGGGTACTTTCAATGTGGCAATGAGCGTCAAAGAAGCCTGGTACCAAAAGAGTTCCGGAAAGATCCTCTTCATGCTTCCCCCTATAGCCTGTTCCTATTCCCGCGATTTTACCGTCCTGAATGGCCACGTCGGCCTTTTCGTACTCGAGAGAGAAAACGTTCGCCAGTTTCGCGCCTTTCAGGACCAGGTCAGCCGGCGCCTTACCCTGGGCCACATCCAGAAAATGTTTGACAGCCAACATCGATTCACCCTTTCCGGCAGGTGTGCATCATCTTTCAAGCTTATCCCGAAAAATATGAAAGGCACCACAGCACCACCATGCCGCTGATAATGGTCAGTGTAATGCTTCTGGTCTTCAGTGCGATAAAAAAGGCGATTATACCGGCGGTGATCCTTGGAAAAGACAGTGATGGTTCCGCCGCCTTTTCGAAGATGATCGATGGCGCCGCGAGCGCCGCCAAAACGGCCGGCGGGATATAACGAAACGTTCGTTCAACAAAAGACGGGAGTTTCCCGTGAGGTATGAAGCACAGAAAAAGCCCCTTAACAAGCAGGAAAGTCAGGGCGACGGCTCCAAAGAGTATATAGAATCTCATTGAATATCCTCCGCTTTTTCCTTTACGCCTTTCCCTGATACAACGCCTGCGGTGATCCCGACGAGAATGGCGGCAAGGAGTCCGGAATGAAGCGGGAGTGCAGGTACAAGCAGAATTGCCGCGAATGCGGCCACGAATGCGGAAATTGTACGGTCATGACCATTCAGGTGAGGAATTAAAAGGGACATGAAAACCAGCGGGATCGCGAAGTCCAGGGAAAGTTGCGGCGGTATGAAGGTGCCGATGTTGAAACCGAGGAATATGCCTCCAACCCACACCAGAAAAATCATGCTCGAAGCGCCGAAAAAGAAAGAAGGGAGAAAAGAATTCACCGGGTTCCTTTCGGCTTCAGCCATGGTAAAAGCATAAGATTGGTCTGAAACGATGAAGGCGGCAAAAAGCCGTTCGACGAAAGATTGTTCACGTAGGATGGGGTAAAGGGAAAGACTGTACATCGAGTACCTCAGATTAATAATCAGTGCCGTTGCGATGATGATCAGGGCGGGTGTATCCTCTGCATACATCTGGACGGATGCCAGTTGTGCCGTGCCGCCAAGCATTGAAAGGGCGAAAAACGCCCCTTGCGGGAAAGAGAGGTGGGCGCTTTTCATTGCAAAACCCAAAACGACCGCAAAGGGAATAACGCCGATCAATATGGGAATAATTGATCGCATACCATGGAAAAATTCTTTTCGATTTGCCTTTGACATGGGGCATCTCTCCAGTGAAGACTGTTGCATCGTCCGGGTTTGTGCTGTGTCAAAAAGACCATACAATAAGTCTTGGCCGGTACGGAGCTTATCTTTACAGGAAGCACGGGGTTTGGCAAGCGCAAAATATACGGCGGCTTCGTCCGGAACAAATACGGTGATATCAGACTGAAAGGAGAGAACACCATGAAAACGCGATGTTTCCTGTTGGTGCTGGCCATAGTGATGGGTATTGGGCCCTTTGCTTCAATGGCTGCAGAATCGAAAAACGCAATGGACTGTGAAACTCTTGTGGAGGGGAACAACAGATTCGCACTCGATCTTTATACGAGCCTCGCGGCAGAGGAAACATTTGAAGGGCAAAATGTTTTTCTGTCTCCCTACAGTGTCTCTTCTGCACTGGCGATGACCTGGGCCGGATCCATGGGAGAAACGGCGGGACAAATGGAAAAGGTGCTCCGATTTCAGATGGGTTCTAAAAAAACCCACGAAGCCTTTCACGAATTCGACACCATGCTTGAAACTTTCCAGGAAGAAGAAGCTGTGGAGCTTTCTGTCGCGAATTCCATATGGCCCCAGGCGGGATACCCCCTGAAAGAGGATTATGTGAAACTTGTCAGGCAAAACTACGGGATTACCGTAACTCCGGTAGATTACAGGGGAAACGCTGAAGTCGCACGAGAAACGATAAACAGCTGGGTCGAGGGGGAGACGAATAAGAAAATTACGAACCTGATCGGGAAGAATGTACTTACGCCCTTGACTCGCCTCGTACTGGTTAACGCCATTTATTTCAAGGGCACCTGGCTTCATCCCTTTGATGCGGAAGCTACCTGCAAGACCCCCTTTCACCTGAATCGGGAGGAAACCGTCGAAGTCCCGATGATGCATCAGGAGGGACGGTTCAGGTACGCTGAACACAAAGGGATGCAGGCCGTCGAATTGCCTTATGGAAAGGACAATCTGTCCATGTTGGTTCTCTTGCCGGAAGAAGAAAAGGCCCTCGAGGCACTTGAAGCAGATCTTTCCGTCGAGGAACTTCAACAAATGTCACAAGCGATGGAATTACGAAAAGTACGGGTAAGCCTGCCACGATTTGAGATAACCTGGGGGACGCATTCGTTAAAGGGAGTGCTCAAGAGCCATGGAATGAAAATTCCCTTTGAAGCGGGGCAAGCTGATTTTTCGAATATGGCCGGAGAACCCGGGGACCTTAATATTGGTGATGTCCTCCACAAGGCCTTTGTGAAGGTGAGCGAGGAGGGGACCGAAGCCGCAGCGGCTACAGCGGTAATTGTTGTGACACGGTCGGCAACATCTGAAGAAGTCGCCGTGTTTCGTGCTGACAGACCTTTCCTGTTTTTCATCAGGGAAAACAGCACCGGTGCGATCTTGTTCATGGGGCGCTGCATGAATCCCAAAATAGCCTGAAAAACAGGAAAACATATGCTAAAATACCGGTAAGGTTTGGACTCTATGTCCCAATCATATGCCGGAAGGGGAAATGAAGTGATGAAGGCGAAGCGTCTCGACGAGACACCCGTCATGGACAACACACATGGAGTGGACGCAAGGAACCTCTACAGTACTGAAGATGCGATGGTGACGGTGATTACCCTGAAACCTGGGCAGTCGCTGAAACGCCACATCACTCCTGTTGATGTCGCTTTCTACGTCCTCGAAGGGACAGGTGTCGTGGAAATAGGAGAAGAAATGCAGAAAGTTTCAAAAGACACGCTTGTGGAAAGCCCAAAGGATATTCTGCATTGCTGGTACAACGAAAGTGACATGCCGTTGAAGTTTATGGTGATAAAGGCTCCGAGGCCGACGAAAAAGACTGTTTTCGTCGGAAACTAGAGTGAAGGAAAACAGCAAGCGGACCGGTGAAGGACGGTAGATGGCCGGCCCGCTTGCTGTCTGGCTTAATGATCGGTGTCGGAGGCATCATGGCAGATTGAGAGGATGACAACCCATGATGGTTATGGCCATACTTTTAGTCACGTTTTTCGCCTCGGGCATAGGCACTGCGACGGGTTTCGGTACATCGACTGTTATGATTCCCATATTGAGTCTTTTCCTTCCTTTCAGGTCAGCCCTTCTTTTCGTGGGAATTATCCATCTTTTCGGCGATGTCTGGAAAATACTCCTGTTCAGAAAGGGCATGGACTGGAAGCTTTTTCTCGCATTTGGCGTTCCTGGAATAGTAGCCAGCTATATCGGGGCTTCGCTTGCTTTCCAGGCTGGAGATTTTTCCCTTAAGCGTATTCTCGGTGCCTTTTTCGTAATATATGTCGGGTTTCTTACAATAAAGCGCGATTGGCGGTTGCCCAGACGAATAGGAACGGCCATGACCGGAGGAGCTCTTTCCGGACTTTTCGCGGGGTTTTTTGGAGTCGGCGGCGCCGTTAGAGGAGCTTTTCTCTCTGCCTTTGACCTTCCCAAGGAGGTGTATATTTTTACCTCCGGCATGATAGCGCTTCTCATCGATATCACGCGGGTTGGGCGGTATCTGTGGGGAGGAACCGGGCTTGGTGCCTCGTTTTGGCTAGCCCTTGGCATCTGTATTCCGGTTTCCTTTCTTGGTGCGTTTTTAGCGAAGAGATTTATCGAAAAACTTCCTCAGAAGCATTTCAGAAACTTTGTGGCGCTTTTCCTTGCTCTCGTGGGTTTTAGGCTGCTTTTTTGGGGCTGATTTGCCAGACTGTCAGGAACGTCGCTTTTCATTTCAGGTCATTTTAGGATACGATGCATCGTGATGGTAACGCAGGTGAAGCTTTAGGTGGTGACGCTGTCATAGCCATCTGAAACGACTGGATGATGAAACGGCTCGTAGTTGGAGGTTTCCCATGAATTCAAAGCACACCCGGACGATAGCCAAAGAGCTTGAAATCAGACAGGATCAGGTCGAGGCTGTGGTGAAACTCGTTGAAAACGGCGCCTCGGTGCCATTTATCGCGAGATACCGGAAAGAAGCTACCGGATCCCTTGAAGAAACGGTCATCAGGTCTATCCGCGACAGGACTTCTCAGCTGGAAGAGCTTGACAAGAGGCGGGAGGCTATTCTCCGCTCATTGAAGGAACGCGGTCTTTTGACGCCCGAGCTGGAAAAGTCGATTTGCTCAGCCCCCAATATGGCACGGCTTGAAGATCTGTACTTGCCCCACAGGCCGAAAAGGCGCACCAGAGCTACCGCCGCGAAGGAAAAAGGACTTGAACCTCTGGCCGATGAACTTCTCAAGGCCGCAAAAGGGCTTGCCCCGCCTTTTGCCCCCCTGGAAAAGGCGAAATTTTACGTTGATGACGAAAAGGGAGTCCCGGACGAAAAAGAGGCTCTTACGGGAGCGAGGGATATTCTCGCGGAAAAGGTGAGTGAGGATGCCGGAATCCGGTCGGCGATGCGGCTGCTTTTTGTCCGAAGGGGCAAATTCAAATCCCGGGTAGTTGAAGGAAAAGAAAGCGAAGGAGCGGTCTACTCAGATTATTTCGAGTGGGAGGAGGCTGCAAGGCGCGTTCCATCTCACCGGATTCTTGCCCTGTTCAGGGGAGAAAAGCAGGGAATCCTCCAGATCTCAATTCTCCCGCCGGAAGATGAGGCCCTTCGGATTCTTGAGGATACCTTCATTGGTGTGGAGAATGAAGCTTCATCTCAAGCGCGGACAGCACTCAGGGATGGTTACCGAAGACTGCTGGCTCCATCGATGGAAACGGAAATCCGCAATGCTCTTAAGCACAAGGCTGACAAAAAAGCGATAGAGATTTTTGCCGCCAACCTGGAGGATCTTCTTCTTGCCCCGCCACTTGGGAGAAAACCTGTTTTGGCCGTTGATCCTGGCATCAGGACAGGGTGCAAGTTAACTGTGCTGGATTCACAGGGCGAGCTCTTGACCGCAGAAACTATATTTCCCTTTAGCGGCCGGAAGAAACTTGACGAAGCAAGGGTAAAAGTTTCGACACTTTTTGAACAATTTCCTGTAGAAATCGTGGCCATAGGAAACGGAACAGCGGGGAGAGAGACGGAGGAATTCTTCCGTAACCTTGAATTACCGGGAGAACCAGAGGTTCTGCTGGTCAATGAAAGCGGAGCATCGGTGTATTCCGCCTCCGATGTGGCCAGAGAGGAACTGCCGGATCAGGACGTCACGGTACGAGGTGCCGTGTCGATAGGGAGGAGGTTGCAGGATCCCCTTTCGGAACTGGTAAAGATCGAACCGAAATCCATTGGTGTCGGCCAGTACCAGCACGACGTGGACCAGAAAGCCCTCAGGAGCAGACTCGACGATGTCGTCGTATCCTGCGTAAACAGGGTCGGTGTGGAGGTTAACTCCGCGAGCCGGCATCTGTTGTCCTATGTTTCCGGTATCGGGCCGACGCTGGCATCCAACATCGTTGAATACAGGAAAAAAGAAGGGCCCTTCAGAACGAGGCAGGATCTCCGGAAGGTCCCCAGGTTCGGGGCCAAGGCTTTCGAACAGGCAAGCGGGTTTTTGAGAATCCATGAAGGAAGCAACCCTCTTGATGCCAGCGCAGTACATCCTGATCATTACCATGTAGTCGGGTTTATGGCCGAGGACCAGGGGTGCAGCGTCAGGGAATTGATGCAGGATGAAAAATTGCGTGAGGGAATAGATATAAAGAAATATGTTGAAGGAGAGATCGGACTCCCGACTTTGAAAGACATTATGCAAGAACTCGCACGCCCCGGCCGTGATCCCAGGGATACCTTCGAAATGCCTTGCTTTGCTCCCGAAGTGAAGACTATTCAGGATATCAGGGAGGGCATGGTCCTGGAAGGTGTCGTGAATAATGTAACTGCCTTTGGAGCTTTCGTAGACATCGGTGTCCACGTGGACGGTCTCGTCCACGTGAGCCGAATGGCAGGAAAATATGTCAAAAACCCCCATGAAATCGTCCATGCGGGTCAGAAAGTCAAGGTTCGAGTTGAGGGTGTCGAAGAGAAGCGGAGCCGGATTTCGTTGTCCATGAAGGGCCTTTCCTGAAAACTTGTGAGCTGCACTCTGCATGTGATACCAGGAGCAGGAATTCATGCAGTGGGAACGGACGCCGGGGGAGGGTGTGGTCAGTAATCTTCCTCGGAGTTATTTTTCTGAAGTTCAAGCATCTCCTCCAACGAGAGGTCATCTATTCCTGCAAGGGATTCCACGTGGTGGCGGAGTTCGTGGAGAATGGTCTCCTCGATTTCATCAATCCATTCTTCACGTGGAGCGTTTTCGAGGCTCTCCTTGAAGGATCCATAATACAAAATGATCAGATTTCCTAGGCCGGGATCCTCCAGATATTCTCCCATTATAAGGTAGTCGTCTTCGCGTTTTGCCTTCGGCTCAATGATGATTCCCCCGTTGAGGGTTTCAAGAAGCCTCGGCGGAAGCGATTCGACAAACCGGTTTGCCCTGTCTGAAAACTTTCTGAGGTTCATTCCCTTCATGAAACACCCTGCCTTCTTTCCAGGACAAGTACTTTAGTCAAGTCCCAGAACTGCTGTAAATTCGAACCCGGTTACATATTCACCGCTA
>JBKHBH010000141.1:0-2506 GCA_046542505.1 Thermovirgaceae bacterium
CTCGAGGCCCTCTCGGGGAAATGGGGCTTCTATTCACCCTTCCGGGCATTGCCATAGGGCAATTTGTCCTTGCTCTTCCAATAATCATCACCTTCACGGCAAACGCCGTGGAGGAACTCGACCCCAAGCTCAGGCTCACACTCCGGACCCTGGGCGCAACTGACCGCCAGGCGGCCTTGTCCTCCCTCTGGGAAGGCAGGTACACGATCATGGTGGCCGCTGTCACCGCTTATGGCAGGGTCGTTTCGGAAGTTGGCATTTCCATGATGGTAGGAGGCAACATCAAGTGGTATACCCGGACCATCACAACGGCCATCGCCCTGGAGACAGGGAAAGGGCAGTTTTCCATGGGAATAGCGCTGGGTGTGGTTTTGTTGGCGCTAGCTTTTGCCGTTAACGCCGCGGTCTCTGTGCTCCGGAGGAGGGCCTGAAATGTCCATGCTCTACGAAATGGAAAACCTGAAGAAACTTTACGACGGAAGAGTCGTTCTCCAGATCGGCGACCTGAAAATCGGCCAAGGTGAGATTTTAGGGCTCATCGGCCCGAACGGAAGCGGAAAGAGCACATTGTTAAGGATCCTCGCTCTGCTTGAGAAGCCAGACGAGGGGATAATCCGCTTTTGTGGCGAGCCGGCCCGCTTCGATGACAACAGCCAAAGACGATACGTGACGATGCTGCTTCAAAACCCCTTCCTCCTGAAACGAACGGTTTTCGAGAACATAGCCTATGGTCTGAAAATGCGAGGAATCACTTCCGACCTGTCTGAGCGGGTCGATAAATCCCTCGAAATGGTAGGCCTTGGACCGCGTGATTTCAAAGAACGGAAATGGTATCAGCTTTCGGGAGGAGAGGCTCAGCGCGTGGCCCTGGCTTCACGGCTTGTGTTAAAACCGAAAGTCATCCTCCTGGACGAGCCGACGGCAAGTGTTGACAGCGCCAGTGCCCGCATCATCCAGGAAGCTGTTCTCAAGGCAAGGGATCATTGGGGGTCGACGCTGGTCGTCGTGACTCATGACCTTCCCTGGATCTACGGCGTAGCAGAACGGATGTTGTCACTTTTCAGGGGGAAATTGATAAAGGCTCTTCCGGAAAATATTCTCACCGGCAAATGGGAACCCCGCGGAGAAAGCCTTTCGGCGTTGTATCTTACTGACGGACAGTACATCATTGGCGTCGGGAGGGCACCGAAAGAATCTGTGGCACTCCTGGATCCCGAGGACATCATCATCTGTCTGGAAAAACCGGCGGAAGATTCGGCTTTGAATTCTCTCCTCGGAACGATTTCGGAAATGACCCTCGACAACGGCAGCGGTCAGGTTCTCGTCAAGGTGAAAATCGCTGGAAAACTGCTTTCGTCAGTGGTAACAGGACAATCCGTCGAAAAGCTGGGTTTGAGGCCTGGAATTGATGTGTACCTTCATTTCAAGGCCTCCGCCTTGAAGTGGATGAGCCACGCATCATGATCTGAAAAACGAGAGAAGCCACGGGTAATAGGTGGAAAGCGCCCCGGGGGTTATGCAGAACACGATATAACTCCCCATGCCGATGCAGGATTGAATGATTGAAAGGATATCCTTTCGCGGTTCCTTCCGCGCCAGATATCCCAGTGCGCCGATACAGACGGTGAAGGCCGTCACATGATATCCCCAGCCGGGTTTCGCTCCTGCCTTCTCTATCGCTTCGTATGCCCGAAGCACGCAGTAAGCCCCCCATCCCGCCAGAACATAGGTCTCTCCCAGAAACAGGACGGCCCGCAGCGGATACCACAGGACCTTTCCTGCAAGTGGCGGTATTTGCTCTTCTTTCGAGGCTTCTATGTCCATTTCGGGTGATTCGCCACGTTCCTCCTGAAGCCCACCGTGGAAAGCTTTCGTTAGAAACAGTACCGGATAGCGCACGCCATAGCTGTAAGCGATGCCGAAGGTAATCGCCGCTGCGCTGATGGAGAAAAAAAACAGAACGAGCATTTCTCGTCCTCCATTTTCAAATTCGGTTTGCATCTGTTTCAAAAAATGCACCACAACAGGCGGAAAGGATCTTTCTCACGGATCATCTCCGCCTGTTGCACTTTCCCTTGTTTTCCGGAACAGATCATTCAGTTGAGGATGTCCTTCAGGTTCACCCGTTGGCGCATACGTGGGAAAAGAGCACTCATGTTGCCGTCAAACAGTTTGCCTAATAAAGGTTCTTTCGGGTTGCGCCGGATCTTCAATTGGCCGGGGCGACGCTTTCTGAGTATGACACAAACTTCGGTTTCATTCATTTCTGTCACGCTCCTCACGGAATAATATCTGCCAGGGAGCGTAA
The DNA here is from genome assembly GCA_046542505.1 of Thermovirgaceae bacterium. GTDB lineage: Bacteria > Synergistota > Synergistia > Synergistales > Thermovirgaceae > UBA1876. The sequence goes on from JBKHBH010000141.1 coordinate 2,309, forward strand.
CCTCCGCGGAAGATTTCGCCCTGTATGTTAAATATAGACTATTGGTTACTATCTGTCAACATTTCCAGTGCTTCAATCCATTTTTTCATAGAAGTTTCTTCCGTCTCACCCTGAACCCACTCCGGAGCTCCACCTCCACGTGTCTTGAGTTCCGGATGGCCCCGGATGAATTCCCTGAGATCAGTGGAACAGGCTGTC
>JBKHBH010000142.1:0-2501 GCA_046542505.1 Thermovirgaceae bacterium
AGGTTGATGTCCGCCGCAGATTTTCCGAGAATAATGAAAGGAAGGCCGACAAGACCTTGGACAACGGTGTTCATGATGACCGAATATCTGAAGGGGACTCCGGCCAGCGGAAGGATATAATTTTTGGCGGCGTAGGGAAGACCGGGGAAGGCCAAAAAAAGAAAGCTGAATTTGGCAACATGTTCCTGGGGGACGTTCGGAACACGGAACCCCATCCTGTGGCAGATGAATTCTGTGAGGGGGGTTCTCACCCGACGGGCAATGAAATAAGCGGCCAGGACATGGAGAGGTAGAATAACGACCCAGATCAGGATGAACGGGATGACTCCAAATTTCATCCCTCCGAGAACGAGGAAAACGCTGATGGTGAAACCAAAAACGGGAAGGACAAGCATCGCCCCAATGAAAAAATGAGGGGACATGCTGCCGCTGATATAGGTAATGAGAATTTCGTAGACTTCAAGTCTTACGGCTACATACAATACACCGGCAGCGGCCGTGGCGAGCAGTATGACCAGCAGGATGGAAATAATCTCTTTTCTCTTCTTATCCACGGGGACCCTCCGTTTTCAGTGGTTTGGCCGATTTTTAGTCGGCGTCTTCCTTTTTGACCATTTTCAGGAGGGCATCCCGTTTTTCAGTCAAAAGTATCCATTCCGTTTTGACTGTACGCAGAAATTCATCCCAGGCGTCAGCAATCCCCTCGACACCAGTTTTTTCTCTGGGAACGTCCTTCGGCAGAGACTCGTAAAGACCGACCAGTTTTTCCGCCATGGAGGTCCTCGAAAGTTCCAGCGCCGTTTCAAAGGCATTCTTTTTCCAGGACTCGGCTTTCTTTCGCGCACGAAAAAAGTCGGTGATAACCTCTGCGAAAGCAGATGCAGGAGCATCTTCGGACAGAAGCCTGCCGTTTTCACCGTCTTTGACGACATCTCTCGTGCCTGAGGCGTCAAGGGCGATAACAGGGACTTCGGCAGCCATGGCTTCGGCCAGGACCATGCCCTGGGTTTCTGACTTCGATGAGAAAACGAAAAGATCCATAGCCTTGTAGGCATCCGCCAGTTCACGCCCCGTCTTGTTGCCGGGCATGACCAGGCGGTCCGAGAGGCCTTTACGTTTAAACACTTTCTGAATGGTTTCTTCACTTGGGCCGGCGCCCACCACGAGAAAGCGTCCTGTTTCGGGCATCTTTTTGAGAGCCAGGGCAACCGCTTTAGCAAGGTATTCGAGGTTTTTTTCGGGTGCCAGCCTGCCGAGGTGTCCTATAACGAGCGCCTTTTCAGGGATATCGTGCTCTTTGCGAAAGTTCGCGCCGTTTCCGGACCGGAAAAATTCGATATCGACACCGGTGGGGATCACGTCTATCGGAGTGGTCACGCCACGCTCCGATATCAGACGTGCGATGCTTTCACTTGGCGCGATGACCCTGGTACACAGATTTGCGTAGAGTGTCGCCAGCTCTATGGCAAGACGTTTCATTACCGTGGAATTCGGTAAGACGTAGTGTGTATATTGTTCGTAGAGTGTATGGTGTGTAAAAACAAGAGGCAGATTCCTTCGTGATGCGGCCCGGAAGGCGGCATCCCCGAGAAGGAAGGGATGGTGGCTGTGTATCACGTCGGGCTTGAACTCGTCGATCTTCTTGTCCATGAACATCGGGATCGGAATGCGAACTGAAAAGTCGCTGCCGTTGAAGTTCTGCATAGCGGGAACCCGGAGGACTTCGTTTTCCTCTGCATGGGCGTCGTCATTCGGGAATGTGGGAGCAACGATCAAAACACGGTGTCCTGTCTTTCGGAGATCCTCGACGAAGGAAGAAATGGACCGCGCCACGCCACCGATGTGAGGGAGATATGTATTGGTAAACATGCAGATATTCATGGTTTTGCCTCCTCGAGGGTGACCAGGGTCTGGTCAGTGTCTTCGACTTGCGTCTTCTTGTAGCCCGGCACGTCTATAATGACCGATTCAGGTAGAGACGGAGCCCTTTTGAAGTCTGCGTCGATTTGGAACATGGCCTTTCCGTCCTTCCTGAAGAATTTGACAGAAACGGACCCGAAAGGCGTTTTCGTCGGGCCGAAAGAAAGGGGGCTGCCCGATTCGGTCCATTCGGGCAGAATTCCGGAACCAAGGACCAGAGTTTTGCCTTCTTCCCTTACGAAGAGATTCCGGACGAGCATGGCCCATTCGGCGGCGGCCCATCCGTGCTGACCGTCCCCCATACAGCCGCCGAAGGTGATGGGATGTATTGCTTCCGGCCATTGCCCAGTCGGAGAGGCGAGGTCGGCCACGCTTCGCAGAAGCTTCGCGTACCGGGAGTCCTTTTCGCGCAGGAGCGTTTCGGCTATGTCAAGTGTCAGGTAGGCGTTGATGCCCGAGTGTATGATGTCCTGAAAAAAGGCACCCTTGTGGAAGAATTTTTCCATCATGAGATTTGCCGTTTTCCTGATGCGCCTGTCACCGGAAGGTGTGATCTGCAGGGGATAATCGGCCACCATGGA